>JALOBR010000096.1 GCA_023228195.1 Candidatus Omnitrophota bacterium | reverse complement strand
TTAAAAATTCAGATGGTAAGGTTTACAAGATAGAAAAAAACAGCGTATTTATTTTTTATGAGGGAAGATTACATGAAATGAAAGTAGCAGGAAAGAAGGAGGCACAATGAAGAAAATTATTTTAACGATTTTATCATTACTTTTAATACCCTTGAGTATCACTTTTGCGCAGGATGGTGTATACGGAGATTATCTTCTCTCCGGTACGCAAAAACTTATCTCTTTGGATTTAGAGGGCGCAAAGCTTGTAGATACGCTAAAGATGCTTAGCCAGCAGACCGGGCTTAATTTTGTATCTACAGAAGCAGTAAAGGAAAGAACCCTGACTTTATATCTGGAAAAAGTGCCGCTTAAAGAAGCTATGGACATAATATTTAAGGCAAACAATTTAACTTATGATTATTATCCTGATGCCAATATGTTTGTCGTAAAAGAGATGGGAAAACCCACAATTGAATTAATGACCAAAGTCTACCATCTAAAATATGTAAGGATAAAATCTTCCAGGCAGCAGAAAGAAATAAATGTAATAATGGAGCCCCAAGCGCCTGCTACTAACTCAGGCAGCGGCAGCAGCAGCAGCAGTAGTAGTAGCAGCAGTAGTAGTAATGATGATCAAGACGATAGAAAAGAAACAGGAATAAAGAATATAATGAAGAACATAATAACGGAATTTGGAAAAGTAAGCGAAGACCCTATAACAAATTCGCTTATAGTGGTAGATGTTCCTGCTCAATTTCCAATAATAGATGAAGTTGTAAAGAATCTTGATGTGCCTGTTCCTAAAGTAATGATTGAGGTGGAATTGCTTGATGTAACAAAAGGTTTAATTGATGAGATAGGTTTTAAATATGGGCAAACTTTAGGGCAAAATGATTGGGGGGCAGCATATACCGGGCCAGTTAAATCAACAGCTTTCCCGTTACAAAGGTTTATTAAAAACCCGGCTTCTACTTTTACTTACGGTACTTTGACTATGAACGATTTTAATATGTATCTTCAGGCGTTATCAACAGACACTACGACAAAAATTTTAGCCAGGCCTAAAATCCTTACGCTTTCTAATGAAACAGCCGAAATAAACTTAACTACTAATGAAGCTATAGGCATAAATACAACAACAACAGAAACCGGAGTCCAGACATCAAGCACAGAAAGGACAGAAACAGGAACAAAGTTAAGGGTGACCCCGCAGGTGAATAAAGATACAGGAGAAATTACTTTATTCGTTGAAGTTTTTAACAGAAACGCAACTGATAGTGATTTGACTTTGACTGCAGGCGCAACCGGCACTATAAAAAATCCTGAAGAAAGAGGAGCCAGAACCGTTTTACGCTTAAATAACGGAGAAACATTGCTTTTGGGCGGATTGATAAACAACAGTAGTACCAAAACAATCAGCAAGGTTCCTTTCCTTGGCGATATCCCTTTTATAGGCAAAGCGTTTACCTATAAAGATGACAACCGCAGCGAAAGGGAATTGCTTGTTTTTATGACACCAAAAATCGTTGAAGATACACCTATACTTGCAGCTTCAGGGAGAACTCTTCCACGCGAAATAGGCTATTCACGCCGCGAAGTTATGAGCGTGGCGATGGATAGATATTCCAGATAATTGTTTCTTTGTAAATAGAGCGCTTTGTATTTGCTTATTGGTTTACGTATGCCCCGAGCGTATTACGGGTCGGGGTGTTGCCCCTGTTGTGGGGCGGCTTCAGCTCCGCTCTTCCTTTTAAATAATTTATACCGAAATGGTATAAAGTAATCCAAACATAGGCATGACTAGATATAAACGATTAGGCGATATATTAATCTCCGAAGGCGTTATTACAAAAGAGCAGTTAAGTGAGTCTATTGCTCTTCAACAAAAAGAAGGCGGAAAATTAGGAGAAGTGCTGCTTAGGCTTGGTTATGTAAGCGAAGAGCAAATTGTTATCGCTTTAAGTAAACAACTATCCATACCGTATATCTCTTTAGCTTCCGGAAAATTAAAACCCGCCCCCGACCAGAACCTGGAAGAATTAATACCGTATGATTTTGCTAATAGAAACTTAATGCTTCCGCTTTCACGCAGCCTCAATTCCCTTACCGTTGTTATGTTTGATCCTCTTGACCTTATTCTTATTGATAATCTTAAAAAATTTACAAGTTGTGAGATAAATATAGTAATATCGACACGCTCTGATATTTTAAAAGCAACAGAAAATTTCTACGGAAAAGAGCGGATTTTCCGTGAGGCCATGGATATACAAGGTGAAGAACATGGTGGCATCAAGGAATTGTTTGCTGAGGAAACCGATTTAAGCCTTGATAAAATTATCGCTCAGGCAGAAGAAGCGCCGGTTGTAAAATTAGTTGACTTGGTAATAAGACAGGCAATTGATGACGGTGCTTCCGATATTCATATAGAGCCCAGGTATGATAAGTTAAGTTTAAGATACAGAATAGATGGTGTTTTGTATGAGATGCCTTCCCCGTCCGCGTCCCTTTATCTACCGATAATATCAAGGGTAAAGATACTTTCTAAAATGGATATAGCTGAAAAACGCCTTCCGCAAGACGGCGGCTTTATGGTGAAATCAGGAGAAAAACTGATTGATTTAAGAGTTTCATCTTTGCCGACAATTTACGGTGAAAAAATAGTTCTAAGAGTCCTGGATAAAAGCAGGGTCCCGCTTGATTTGGCTAAGATGGGATTTTTACCCCAGGAATTAGAAAAGATAAGAAAAGGTATTTCTTCTTCTTACGGATTAATTCTTCTTACCGGGCCAACCGGCAGCGGAAAGTCTACGACCCTTTACGCGGCACTAAGTGAATTAAATTCGCCGACCCTAAACATCCTGACCGTTGAAGATCCCGTAGAATACAGGCTTGAGGGGGTAAATCAGGTTCAGGTAAAACCTGAGATAGGGCTTACTTTCGCAAACGCCCTAAGATGCTTTTTGCGGCAAGACCCTGATATAATCCTGGTTGGTGAAGTTAGAGATTTAGAAACAGGGGAAATATGCATTCGTTCAGCTCTTACCGGCCATCTTGTTCTTTCTACCTTGCATACAAACGATGCGCCTTCAACAATAACCAGGCTTATCGATATAGGTATCCCTAATTATCTTGTGGCAGGCTCTTTGCGTTTAATCGTTGCCCAAAGATTGATTAGAAAACTGTGTACTCATTGCAAAGAATCGTATGAAATCAGCCAGGAAAAATTGCCGTTAGGTATAACTATAAATTCCCCAGTAATTTATAAGGCAAAGGGTTGCGAAAAATGTAATTTTATAGGATACAAAGGCCGCAGTCTTATCAGCGAGGTTATACTTATCGATGAAGAAATCAGGGATGCTATTTATAAGGGTCTGGAAGCTTCAAAAATTATGGAAATAGCAAAGAAGAAAGGCGCATTAACCCTGCTTGAAAGCGGCATAAAAAAGATAGAGGAAGGAATTACTTCTTTGGAGGAAATCCTTTCTGTCGCTACGGTTTATTGATTTAAATGCTTGATTTTATCTACTAAAATATTATAATAAATCAATGCCTAAATATAGTTATTTAGCAAAAACCAAAGAAGCAAAGACGGTAAAAGACATCGAAGAAGCTGCCTCAAGAGAGGAGTTGATTGCAAAGCTTAAAACAAGAGGGCTTTTTATCGTTTCTGTCAATGAAACAGCCGATAAAAGCGAAAAACCATTCCTGTCTTTTTTTGTCAAACAGAAAGGAAGACGTTCTTCAATAAAACTCTACGATTTATGTTTTTTAGCCAGAAATCTTGCCACAACCCTTTCCAGCGGCGTCACGTTACTTAGAAGTTTGGAAATTATTTCTTCTCAAACTGAGAGCGCCAAGTTAGGTAAAATTTTAAAAGAATGCAGCCAGTACATAAAGGAAGGGTTATCTTTTAAAGAAGCCATTTCTAAATACCCCGGGGCTTTTTCGCCTTTATGGAGAGCCATTGTTGAGGTAGGAGAAGCATCAGGAAATCTGCCTACAGTTTTAGATAAGCTGGCTGATTATCTTGAAATTAGAATGGAATTTGAAAGAAAAATAATCAGCGCATTGATATACCCGCTTATTCTTCTTGGAGCAATGACTGTTGCTGTTTTTGTCTTTTTTAAATTCATACTTCCTAAGTTTATTATGATATTTAAAGATTTTGGGATAACCCTGCCGCTACCTACCCAAATTATTTTTAATATCGCGGATTTTATCGATAAAAATTTTATAATGGTTATACTCGGCGTCATCGCTTTAATCGTTGGAGCAATTGTTTTTATGCGCAGGCCGGAGACTAAAGAATTCCGTGATAGGGTAAGTTTGAAACTTCCGATAGCGGGCGAAATATTTTTCTTGTTTGCCCTGGATAGGTTTACTTCTACGTTATATATACTTTTAGATAGCGGACTTCCTCTTGTGTATGCTCTTGAAATATCCGCAAGAGGCATAGGTAACAGCGTTCTCGAAAAAAATATAATGTTTGTAAAAAACAGGGTAAAAGACGGAGCATCGTTGTCGCGCGAGTTCAGTAAGCTCAATATTTTTCCTGCGCTTATTTCAGAAATGGCAAAAATAGGAGAAGAAACCGGAAGTATGCCTGAAATTTTTAAAAAAATATCCATACATTACAGCAAGGAACTCAGCACAAGGGTTGAGCGTATGATTGTTGCCTTTGAGCCGATTATGATTTTAGTCCTCGGTGTGTTGATAGGGGCGATTGTAATTTCCTTATTCTTACCGTTGTTTAAGATCGCAACCGGCGGAGGAATGTAGTCCGCCTCGAAACAAAAAAAACTTGATTTTTATTGTAAACATTGGTTGAATCGGCGTTACAGGTTATTTGACATTTTTCGGGGATAATGGTATAAATTATTAAGTGGTTTTATGGGGTTAAGTTACAAAAAAGGAGGTGTCTCGTGAAAAAGGGTTTTACATTGATGGAATTGATTATAGTAGTGGTTATTATCGGTATTCTTGCGATGGTAGGTTTGCCCCAATTTTTCAGAGTTGCTGAAAGAGGCCGTTCTGCAGAAGCAGTTGCCGCTTTGGGCGCTTTAAGAAGCGCGCAGTTAAGATTTGCTGCAGAAACAAATTTAACAGCTACTGCTGCGAACCAGTTAGATATGGATGTTCCGGGCCTTACGGCTGGCGCACCGGCATTGAGGTTCTTCAATATTACAATGCCTGCTGCAGCTGTAAACCCAAATACAAATCAGGCTGCTGTCCTAGGTACAGCAACGAGAAATAACCTCAGTAACAGTTATGGCGCGTATGCTTTAAGCATAGCTGCTAACGGTACTTTTACTTGCGTTGGTGGTCAAAATAATATT
>JALOBR010000095.1 GCA_023228195.1 Candidatus Omnitrophota bacterium | reverse complement strand
ACATTGAGCAGGATTTATTTTTAATGTCCGCCCAAATGTTGGGACAAACCGTTGCGGCATTACCGGCCGCACCCCAGGTCCCGGAACAGAAACGATTGGAAGCGCCCGCGCCATCACGGCCCACCGCTCCACCTCTGGACGCGCCCATAATAAACGTTATCCCGTCCGCGCCAACTCCGGCCGCTACTCCGCCGCCAGCTGCACCAGGACCCGCAAAACGGAAATCATCTATTTCAATGGATGATATTTAATCTATTCGCTGCAAAAAGGGGATGGGGTGACTCATCCCCTTTTTTATTACAATCAGTTATAATATATTGACTTTTAGTAATATAGTATTTATAATCATTTATATGAATAGATTGAAAGAATTTAGAATTGCAAAATACCTCACACAACAAGAACTGGCTGATCTTTGCGGTGTATGTTTAATGACCATTAGTAATGTCGAAAACGGAAAAGTTAAACCCCGATTTTCGTTAATTCGCAAATTAAGCCAAACTCTAAAAGTTGAACCCGAAGAATTAAACTTTTAATTTTGCTTTCTAATATTACACACAGTTAAATATTTATTACTATACACAAGAGGGGTTAATATGGCATTTAAAACCCTAGAGGAATTCTTATCCCTTTTTGGAGAATATGAATTAACCACTTCTGGCCGGTACAAGGTCCGCTGCCGATCTCACGCAGATGGAGAAGATAAAACACGATGGAGCTTATCAATCTATCAGGATCACGAAAAAATACTTGCTAAATGCTTCGCCGGTTGCACCATCGATCAAATAGTTTCATCTGTAGGATTAGAGAAAAAGGACCTGCATCTTGAAAATGGGAATAATAACCATAGGAACCTGCAAAATCAGCCAAATATTGAAACCACATATGATTATACAGATGAAAATGGAAACTTGATATTCCAGGTTGTCAGATATAAACCTAAGAATTTCAAACAACGCAGACCAAACGGAAAAGGTGATTGGATATGGTCGCTTTACGAAGATGACCCTGAAAAACCTGGAAAGAAAAAAATAGCTATTAGATTAGTTCTTTTCCATCTTCCAAGAATAGTGGAAGCTATTTCAAAAAGAAAAATTGTCTTTGTTTGTGAAGGGGAAAGGGATGTTTTAAATATGGAAGCCATTGGCGTTTATGCAACCTGTAACCCTATGGGCGCCGGGAAATGGCATCCCGAGTATTCCCAAATGCTTAAAAATGCGAAAGTAATAGTTATACCAGACAATGACAATCCAGGCCGCGAACATGCCCAAAAAATTTGCCAATCCTTAAAAAACATTGCAGACACCGTGTGTTTATTAACATTAACGGGAGAAGGTGTTAAAGATGCCTCTGATTGGATTTCTTCTGGAGGAACAAAAGAGGAATTAAAAAAATTAATATCCAATTTGGAAGAATGGCAACCATTGCAGGAGCATGTCGAAAACACCGAGTTAGACGAAATTAACGTTACTGATTTAAAACATCGTAGGGATATAACCGAAGCTGCTATTAAAGCTTTAACTAAATCCAATACCCCACCTGTTTTATTTAGCCGATCAGGAAGCATAGTAAGAGTAGAAATAGATGAAGAAGATAATCCGTTAATTCATAGCATGGGAGTAGATTCTTTATCCGGTCGATTAGACAGAATAGCAAACTTTGCCAGAATTAAAAATAACTTTACAGTTTATATTCCACCCCCGACAGACGTTGTAAAAGATATTTTATCATTAGGACGCTGGCCATTTCCTCCGCTTTGGGGTATAAGCCAGACTCCAATTATTAAACCCGATGGAGATATATTAGATCAACCCGGTTACGACACCGAAACCAAAAACCTGTATATTCCAGCACCTAAATTCAAATTACCCTTAATATCAGAAACCCCTACCTCAAGTGATGTAGACGCGGCAAAAAAATTACTTCAAGAAATTATTATTGATTTTCCATGGGAAAATGAATCTTCTAAAACAAACATGATAGGGGCCATGATAACCCCTATTCTGCATCTTAATATAAACGGGCTCACACCTATGTTTTTAATAGATGCTCCACAATCAGGAACCGGGAAAACTCTATTAGCTCACATAATTGCTTTAATAGCTACGGGAAAAGACCTTGAGGCTATTACCGCTCCAACCAATGAAGAAGAATGGAGAAAAATAATCACTTCAATGCTTCGAGAAGGTCGGAAACTTATTGTAATAGACAATGTACGGGGGAAACTAAATTCTACATCTTTAACATCAATATTAACTGCTAAAAAATTTACAGACCGCATATTGGGTATGTCAGAAATGACAAAATTGCCTCATCGGGCAATATGGATCGGGACCGGGAATAATATTCAGACTGATATTGAAATGATGCGACGCTGTTATAAAAGTAAAATCAATGCTAAACGAGCTAGGGCCTGGCAAAATGATAAAGAATTTAAACATCCTGATTTAACAAAGTGGGTTTTAGAGGAAAGGGCGAATATTGTTGCAGCAATCCTTATACTCGCAAGAAACTGGATAAAGGCAGGCAAACCACAACCCCGAGACTTACCACGAATTGGCGGTTTCGAAAATTGGGTTAATACAATCGGCGGCATATTGCAGTACAACGGTTTTAATAATTTCTTGTCAAATACTGATGAAATGTATAGTTCACAAGACGAAGAAACTCCGCAATGGTTAGAATTCGTTACAACTTGGCATAAATTATATGAAGAAACATTTTATACTACTCAAGAATTGCAAGATTTAATTAAAACCAATACAGATGTTGTCAAAATAATTCCAGACGGACAAGGTAAATTCATTAACGATGAAGGATTCCCGAGAAAATTAGGGAAAATGTTAATGAAAAGAGCCGGTACGTGCTATGAAAACGATTTGAGTATTCAAAGGGGTGATCCTAAACGGGGGTCTTTTACATGGGCAATTAAACCAAAAGACTGGAAACCGGGTAAAAATGCTCAAATTGATCTCAATATTTAATGACTGCGGGTTTGTGCGGGTTTTTAAACGATGCAAAATTCAATATTTGTCAAAATCTGCGGGTTTGTGCGGGTTTTAAAATGGGATTAAAAAATATTTATATAAACTGCGGGTTTGTGCAGGTTTTTTTATGCCCCTTTTTTGGAAAAATAAACAGGTTGCGGGTTTGTGCAGGTTTTTTTATGCCCCTTTTTTGGAAAAATAAACAGGTTGCGGGTTTGTGCAGGTTTTCAATACTTGCAAAAACCCGCAGCAATTTAGCCTCAAATTTCAAATTTGCTGCGAGTTTACGTAACAAAAACCCGCAGCAAATTTGAAGCTAAAATCGGCATATTGCGGGTTTGCGGGTTTTTTTAGCCCCCGTGAAAAAATAAAAAATATTTTATCCTTTTGAATAAATGAACACTACACCACAAAAAATGTATAGGGCTCAAGGCGGGTATAAAACCCGCAAACCCGCATTTTGGCCTATTTCGAGGCTAAAATGACTGCGGGTTTTTGTTACGTAAACTCGCAATAGGTGAAAAAATAACAAAACATCGTTTTCAACTAAAAATTGGTAGATCAATTTAATAACAGGAGAGATTTAATGTTTTTAGACAAATTATTGGAAGGTTGGGAAGGTGTATCTAATAAATATTGGAGTCCTGAAGAAAAATATTTTTATTTTAATGATGATAAGTTGTGGGGTAATAATGATCCTGTTAAAAGTTTAAGAGAAGCGTTAAAACAGGCTGTTTGTTTTGACGTCGACAACGTTTTTGATATTTATTCTCCGAAAGTTATAGAGGAAAAGGTTGTCGCATCTGATTTGCCTAATATAAAAATGCCATATCCTATAATGTGGTTTGAGAGTAAGGCTTATGATCGTAAATATCAGAAAGAAGTCATTGACCAGGTAGGATTTTGTCATGATAAAATATCCACTTTGTGGATTGAAAATAAAACTGGAGATAATGAGTATACGGTTACAGTGTTTGGTTTCACTATTTCCAAAGAATTTAATGGATTCGGAATGACTGGTTGGTGGGCGATTAAATATGATTCGATTGGAAAATTATTATCAGAAGTTGAATTTCCCATGATGCCTGGAGAGAAATTAGATAATGAGGAATCTTTTTGGAGGAATATTTTAGCTTGGTTTTTAATAATCCCCCTTGCTGCCATTTCATTTATGCATTGTAAAAACGTGGTTATTCATTCTGATGAAGTTTCCCCTAAGCTTCAAAAATCACGGGAACGCCGGGGGGAGTTACCGCTATTCACTTTTAAGACTTTGGAGATTAAACCTATGGTTAAGATACTCCGTGATGAAGGAGAATCGGAAACCAAAGGTTTAAAACATGCATTGCATATTTGCCGTGGGCATTTTAAGGACTTTTCAAATGGCCCAGGGTTAGGACGTAGACACGCAAAGGGAATTTATTGGTGGAACTCTCAAGTAAGGGGAAACCGGGAAGTTGGCGCGGTTATAAAAGATTATAAAGTTAGTCCTAGTGTTAATTCTAAAGTGGAGGAAAAGTATAATGCCGGTACAAATTGATCCATCCCTGGGGCTACCTGCCAAATATACCGAATGGCGGGACCCTCAATATGCAGCAGTTCAGGCGATAAGCAATAGTGACAAGCCATTTTTCCTGGCGGACCTGCCCACCGGGACCGGTAAATCCTTATTAGCCATCGGTGTAAACCGGATGGAAGGTAATCGGGCTATCTACCTTTGCGGGACCAAACAATTACAAGATCAGATAATGAGGGACTTCGGAGATATCGCCGTAACGCTCAAAGGGAGAAACAATTACCCTTGCGCTTATCATTACGACCGTTTCCCGGATGTCACAGCTGAGGATTGCCGGGACCCCAGGGGTTGCAAATACATTAACGACTGTGAATACCAGCAGCAGAAAGGGGCCGCTATGCTGGCGCCCCTGGCGGTCCTCAATAACGCCTATTTCCTGAATGAAGTCAACGGGTTTAACTCGGCGTTTGCTGGGCGGGATATGCTGATAGCCGATGAAATGGACGCGCTCGATAACGCCTTGATGAATTACATCGAATTCCGGATTACTAATAGACAGATTGAACACTATCATCTCACTATGCCGGATGAACCGGATAAAAAAGAATCCTGGGTTAAGTGGATGGACGGCGCTATTCATCAATTGGGTGTCCAGGGCGCAACTTTAAAATCATCTCTTTTTGGTGATTTCCAGAAGTGGACAAAAAGCCAGATAGAAACCTCCCGGATGAAACGAAACATGGAGAAGTTAGCAGATCGGTTAATGTTCCTGCAGGATGAAATTGACGAATCGTGGATCTTCTACACATCTCAAAAAGGGAATCTTCGAGAGTGGGTATTTA
>JALOBR010000094.1 GCA_023228195.1 Candidatus Omnitrophota bacterium | reverse complement strand
AAAAGGAAATTTAAATTCAGAAGTAAATTTTGCATCGTTTGCAAAAGAAGTTCAGGAAAAGGTCAGGGAAAAACTTTTGAATATTTTAGGCGAGGAAAAGGATATAAAGGTTAAAATAGAAGTGAAGAAAATGATTTTTAAAGGTAAGAAAAAAATAGTCGAGGCAGAAGAGCCTGAAGTACCCTACAGATATTATTGATTGGTGTTTAGGAATAACATCAGTTGTGATTGATTAATATAAATAACATAATCCCGCATCGATAGTTTTGGGATTTATTATTCCAAAATGCCCACATACTCAAAAAATCTCTCACGAGAGTACTCGTTCGATATTTTTTGAGAGCATTTCGGAGTAATTCCAATGAGACTGTCATTTTTCTCATTGGCAAAGAAAAATGACATAGACGAATTGTCATTAGGAGGTTAGCATGAAAATAGGTATTCTTACTGGAGGAGGAGATTGTCCGGGATTAAATCCGGTAATACGAGCAGTGGTAAGGGCTGCTATGAATGATAGTTCAGAAGTCGTAGGTATAAAATACGGCTGGAAAGGCTTGCTTGAGAAAGACTGTATGCCACTTGATTTGCGTTCCATTTCAGGCATACTCCCACGGGGCGGTACAATCCTTGGGACTTCCCGTACTAACCCCTACAAAAAAGAAAACGGCGTTGAGACAGCTAAAAAGAATTTCAAAGAATTGGGGTTGGACGCATTAATAGCCGTTGGCGGAGAGGATACTTTGGGTGTAGCGACAAAGCTTTTTAAGGATGGATTAAATACCGTTGGGGTACCTAAAACAATTGATAATGATTTAGGCGCTACCGATTTTACTTTTGGTTTTGATACGGCAGCAAATATTGTTATGGAATGCATTGACCGGTTACATACAACCGCAGAGTCTCACAACAGGATAATGGTAGTTGAGGTTATGGGCAGGCACGCCGGCTGGATTGCGGCTTATTCAGGAATTGCCGGAGGAGCCGATTACATACTGGTTCCGGAAATCCCAATTGATTTAGGAGAGCTTTGTTCTTCCATAAAAAAACGCCACGAAAGAGGAAAAAATTTTAGCATCATAGTTGTTTCGGAGGGGGCAGCTTTTAAGGATAAAGATCTTCAGCTACAGGAGCAAAAATTAGATGAATTCGGCCATGTGCGCCTGGGCGGAATAGGAGAAATGCTTGGTAAGCTTATAGAAGAAAAGACAGGCTATGAAACCAGAGTGACTGTTTTAGGGCACATTCAAAGAGGCGGTTCACCTACGGCTTTTGATAGAGTGCTTGGAACAAGATTTGGCGTAAAAGCATACGAACTGGTAAAAGCGAAAAAATTCGGCAAGATGGTAAGCCTTAAAGGAAACGAAATCGTTGATGTGTCGCTTGAAGAAGCAACAAGGGCATTAAGAACGCTGGATCCTAAGCTTTACGATATTGCCAAAATATTCTTCGGTTGATAAAAATAAATCCCAGTAATATGGAAACAATAATCAAAAATTCCCTGGAGAAGCATTTACAGGCATTTAAACTGCTTGAGGGCAGCCAAGAAAAAATAAAAGAAATAGCAAAGCTTTTCATCTTTAGCTTACGAAACAGCGGGAAAATTATTTTTATGGGTAATGGTGGGAGCGCGGCCGATGCCGAGCACCTTGCGGCAGAACTTGTCGGTCGTTTCAAGAAAAACAGAAAAGCTTATGCCGCAATTTCTCTTTCAAGTAACATTTGTATAATGACAGCGATAGGCAACGACTATGGGTTTGATGAAATATTCAGCCGTCAGGTAGAGGCTTTGGCTCGAAAGAATGATTTGGTGGTTGCAATTTCAACTTCTGGAGGATCGCAAAACGTGATTAAAGCAATTTCGCGCGCTAAAGAGCTTGGTTTAAAAACTGTAGGCTTCCTGGGAAAGTCCGGCGGTAAATTAAAAGGCCTTGTAGATTTATCTTTGTTAATTTCTACTGAAGATACCCCGCGTATCCAGGAAATGCATATTTTGGCAGGGCACATAATCTGCGAAGTCGTCGAAGAAGAACTTTCTCGTTAGTAAAACGGATGACAGCCAAACAGGGCGTCCTGTTAGGCAGATTGCAGTCGGCGGTTAGGCAGATTTTTTTATCTACGATTTGTTATCTTATATCTGCAAACTAAAAAGATCCTAAATTTTATTGAATCATGAGTAAGGTAAAAACTTTGGCGGTATTAAAAAGAATCGTCAAAAATCTAAAGAAAAGAAATAAACGCGTAGTTTTTACTAACGGTTGCTTCGATATTCTCCATCCCGGACACATCAAAATATTAAAAGATTCAAAAAGCAAAGGGGATATGCTTGTTGTCGGCTTAAATTCGGATTTATCCGTAAGAAGAATAAAAGGCAAAACGCGCCCGGTAATGGATGAGAAAGCAAGAAGTAAAGTACTTGAAGCAATAGAGTTTGTCGATTTTATAGTTATTTTTAACGAAGATACGCCTTATGAAATCATAAAGGAATTGAAACCGGACTATCTTGTCAAAGGCGAAGACTGGAAGGCCGATAAAATTATTGGAAAAGAATTCGTTAAAAAAATATTCCGCATAAAATTTTACCCCGGCTACTCTACGACCGGTATAATAAAAAAAATCAAAAATGGATAAAAAGCGTTTGCTACGCGTATTGGATGCAAATTTTAACCGCTCAAAGGAAGCTTTAAGGGTTATTGAGGATATCTTCCGGTTTGTGTCCGAGAATGACACATTACGGAAAAAAGCAAGGCACTTGCGCCATTCACTGGATAAAATAACTAAAAATAAACTATTTTTAGAAGCAGTTTCCTCTCGTAACTCTGTCTATGATTTGGGGAAGAAAACAGACGTTTTAGAGCTAAACAGAGAAACTAGCCGCGACATTCTTTATGCTAATTTACAGAGAGCAAAAGAATCCGTAAGGGTTCTGGAAGAATTTTTTAAAATAATTTCTCCGCATCGAGTTAAGCTGCTTAAAAAAATACGTTATGATATTTATTCGCTTGAAAAAAATGTTTATACATTTAAGGAAGGCTAAAAATGTTTAAAAAAAGTTTCTTGAAAAAAATAGCACAGAAGGAAAGCGTCAGTTTAAACTTTCTTGAAAGGCAATTGCAGCAAGGTAAAGTAGTCATCCCGGTTAACTCAAAAAGACACATAATCCCTCCTGCTATAGGGCAGGGTTTTAAGGTGAAGGTTAATGCCAACATAGGGACGTCTACGGAAAAGTCCAATGTGAACGAAGAAATAAAAAAACTGAAAGTAGCTTTGGATTGCAAGGCCGATACGATTATGGATTTAAGCACCGGAGGGAATCTTGCGCAAATTCGCAGGCAGATATTAAATAGCTGCCCTGCGCCGCTTGGTACGGTTCCTATCTATGAGGCGGCAGTAAATGCAGAAAAAAAGTATCGTGGCTTTGAAGCGATGACATTCGATGATATTTGGGATGTCTTAAAGTCTCAGGCAGAAGACGGCGTTGATTTTTTTACTATACATGTAGGAATTATCAGGGAATTTTTAAAAACTATAGCCAAAAAGAAACGTGTTGGCGGAATAGTGAGCAGAGGCGGTGCGATATTGACACGGTGGATGTATGTTAATAAGCGCGAAAACCCGTTTTATGAAAATTTTGACAAAATAATGGATTTAGCTAAAGAATATAACATTACGCTTAGCCTCGGTGACGCCTTAAGGCCGGGGGCAATAGCAGATTCAAGCGATGATTTACAAATTTCCGAGTTAATGGTTTTAGGAGAGCTGGTTAAAAAATGCCATAAGCGCGGCGTGCAGGTTATGGTTGAAGGCCCCGGGCACATTCGTATGGATGAGATAGCCTTTAACATGCTTTTACAAAAAAAAGTTTGTCAGGGCGCGCCATTTTATGTTTTGGGTCCGCTTCCTACGGATATTGCAGCTGGATATGACCACGTAAGCGCAGCTATCGGCGGAGCGATAGCCGCCTTCTTTGGCGCAGATTTTTTATGTGTTGTTACTCCCGCAGAGCATCTTCGTCAACCTTACGCAGATGATATAAGAGATGGTGTAATAAGTTCAAAAATTGCCGCTCATTGCGTTGATGTTTTACGTTTTAAGGACGAACTGGAAAAGGATCGTAAATTATCTACATATCGCGCGCATCGGAATTGGAAAAAAATATTTCCTCTTACTCTGGATGAAGAAAAATCGCGCAAGTATCGCAAAGCGTCACTGCCTCACAGCAAAGATATGTGTACGATGTGCGGTAGTTTTTGTTCCTTAAAAATAATTGAGAAGTGTAATTTACTGCGATAAGAGATTGTCTGCGGGATTAGCTCAACTGGTAGAGTGCCAGCTTCCCAAGCTGGAGAAACGGGTTCAAGTCCCGTATCCCGCTCTGGTACTTGCGTATAAGCAATTTATCTGCTTGTATTTAGTTATAAATTGCTGTATCATATATATTCCGAGGTTATGTAAATAATATTGTTTTCATCTATAATACTTATTTTTACATCTTGCGCTCCAGCCACCGTATCGAACCAGCCCTGTTCATATTCTGCGGTTTCTAAAAATTACCAGGTTAATTCTAGCACCGCAAAATCATGTCTTGATTTCGTTTGGCCTCTTCAGGGCGAAGTTGTTAATAATTTTGGTGCTAATGTAAATCATACTTCAAACAAAGGCATAAATATAAAAGCTAAGTCCCAGGATATTGTTGTTGCGTCTGAATCAGGCCGGGCAGTATTTGCAGATTATATAACAGGGTGGGGTAAAACATTAATCATTAAGCATGCGAATAATTTTTATACTGTTTATGCAAATTTGGATGATATAAAAGTAAGAGAGGGGTTTTTGGTGAAAAGAGGCGAGCCAGTAGGCCGTATTGCCCGGCTTGTACCGGACAAAGGGGGAGTTTTACATTTTGAGATAAGAAAAAAACATCTTGCAGATAACCCCTTACGTTATCTTAAGGTTAATTAGAATATGAAAGAACAGGAATTCTGGAGAGATAAATTACAGGTTTTGGATAAAAGGCTGAATGCTTTTCGCAGGGGTATCGGCAAAATATTGCAATTCTGGGGGAAGACAGCGATGAAATAAGCTGTCTTTTGGATAATTATTTTAGTGCGAACAAGATAAGTGATATTACTCATATACGCACCTCAACTGCTATATTGACCGCCGAGGGTTTTTTAAAAGCATACTATTTTCTTTATTGAGTGAATATTTAAACAGAGAAGACAGCTTGGATAGTCTCATAAATTTCAGCCAGGGCATGTTGCCTTCTACGCTTAATTTTGCTAAAGACGTGATTAAGCGTAATAACGCTCCGTCTTTCATCGAAGCCCTGGAGTTGATAAACAAATTTATAA
>JALOBR010000093.1 GCA_023228195.1 Candidatus Omnitrophota bacterium | reverse complement strand
CCTGCCATAACGCGGAAAGGCCTATTGCCAAACCGCAAAATATGCCGACGATCCATACATAAACTCCTTTCAAGGAGAGTTCGACGATTTTATTCATTACAATCATTCCGTAAATAGTCTGAGTAAGGGGCGCTCCGACAAATGCAACAATAGCAAAAGAAGCATTTTTGTTTTGAGCGAAACTCTTCTTCCACGCGCCTATTGCGGCAAGTCCGGCCATACCCGCGCCAAGAGCAGAACCTGCGGCGCTAAGCGCAAGCACTGCAGCTGCACCTAAATCTTTAAACTGTATCAAAAGGTTAGTTGCTTCCATAACTCCTCCTTCTAACGGTATATCAATTATCCTTATTATTCATGTAACGGTTTATAGCTAAATCCTGACCATTTAAGATCTATATGGTTACAAAACTCCAAAACATTCAGCCTTACTCCATGTACTAAAACAGCAATGGGGCCTAAAATTACATTCAATAGCTGGCCTATAAAAATGATAAATGCGCCTAAAACTACTGCGATAAATCCGTTCCCCCACATCCCCATAGCCATATTATTAAAAGCATCGGCAACTGCAACTGAAGCAAGGCCCACTGCGAAAAGCCTTACATATGAAACTATATCGGTAAAACTATTAACGGCGCTTAGGGCAAATATTCCCAAGCCCTTACTGATGGCTTTCAAAATATTTCTGTTCGGTTCGGAAAATACTACAACTAAAAGTGTTCCGGATAAAAAAAGCCATTTGCCAAAATCCGGAAATGCGTCCGCAAGGACCAGGGTTTTGGCCAGAAAAAAACCACCCCATAGAATTAAAATCCAACCTATATCGGATAAAGCTTTAATCGACGGAGCTTTTAATATTGCTCGCCATGAATGGGCTATGCTTAAGTGTATCGCGCCAATTAAAAAACATAAGGTTTGCACGAATTTTTCGTTTTGCAATACCGGAAAAACCGGTTTTACAAATCCCTTCAGCCACTCTTGCCCGAAAATTGTGCCGCTGGCAACGCCCCACACAATAGCGCAACCGCTTAGTAAATAAAAAAGAACAAATACTTTGGCATTTTTAACCTTTGCGGAAAACTTTCTTTGCGCTAAAAAAGTAAGTAGGAAAAAAATTGCCCCGACGCCTGCGTCTCCGATTAACATGCCGAAAAATATGGAAAAAAATATTAAAAACCAAAGGCTTATATCCAGTTCCCCGTAACCGGGAACGATCTCTATAAACTTAAAAACAGGGTTTATTATAGATATCCAACGCGGATTAGAGATAAGCGTAGGCACGTTATCTGACTCATCCGGGTCCCTCACAAATATTGCCCAGCTATTCGTTTTAGCGGCATTTAACAGTATATTAGTTTTATCGTAAGGCAGGTATCCTGTCAAGAACATAATGCTATTCTCTCGGCCCATGCCTTTTAGGGCGCTTTCCAACTCAAATTCCTTTGAAAGGCTTATCCTTATCTTCAAAAAGCTTTGCCTGTGCGCGGCAAGACTGTTCAATTCCTTAATCAGAACTTCTAAAACCTGGCCATCCTCCGCAAGGCGCGCCTTAATCCTTGAAATACCTATATTCGGCAAGGCCAATTCCTTAAAGGCGATTTCCGTATTTGTAAAAGAAACGGTTGCCACGAAGGCAACACCCTTTAAAGTTTTCAGGCGCACAACTGTTAAATTTTGCGCAATTTCTTTTAATTCCCTTACAGGAACCCGATAAAGCTTTACGAAAACACCTGCCGTTGCCAAATCTTTTATTGCCTGCGGCTCAAAGTCTCCCCATACTTGCCATTCCTCTATCTGCGCGCGAAGACGGAGACTGTATTCTTTAAGATGATCAATGCGCTTATAAATATCAATTATACGCTTTGCGGTTATTTTCCAATCGCCCTCAAGTTGTTTATGCTGAACTAAATCGCTGCTAAATTCGGGCATAGACAGTATTGTTTCTGCTTCGCTGACAAGCGCTAATTCTTCCTGTAAAAGATTAAGCTCTTTTCCCTCGGGAACAGTTTGATGCTCAATATGTAAAAGCCCAAGCTTTCGCAAGCTAGCAGTTGTTTCCTTTGCGTCTTTATCCTGCACCAGAATTGTAGCCTTTTTCATTTTAACTATCATAGGAATCAGCCTCTGCGTACATTCCAATTTTACGTTTTGCGATTTTACTGCGGCCGACCGCGTTTGTCATCTGGTCGCCGATATAAATTTTAATCAGCCGTATAGCTTCTTCTGCTTCCGGAATTTTCACTTTTTCGAAAAGGTTAACCCGCTGAGTTGTGATGCGTAATTCCTGCTTTAAAATAAAAATGCTTTCCTCGATAGCCTTAATTGCGCTGCGCATAGAGATTAATTCACGAAAAGCGGCAATCGCATAGTCAATCCACAAAGGAGCCATAAACAAATCATATTCAATTTCCTTAAACTCACAGGATTCAAACACAGGAATATCTATACCCGCGATATTCTTAGAGCTTCGAAGGACTTCTTTTACCGCCAACAATTTACCGATATCAGCCCGGGGTTCAGCTAAAAGCGAAAGCCAGCTTTCAAAGCTTTTTCGTTTTAACTCTTCCTCGTGTTTTCTTTTTTCCAAAAGACCATAATGGGAAATTATTTCCATCTGTAATTGCTGTTTTTTAAGCTGCAGGGTCGGGAGATACCTTTCAAACTGGTGCAATGAATCGCGTTGCCTTTTTAATTCGCCTTTGGTAAGTTTTATTTTAGACATATGTATCTGTTGCGAAGGTTACGGATGTTACGGGAAGTTACGAATGTTACATTTAAAATACCGAAGGTTTATTGTAACCTTCGTAACCTGCGTAACGTCCTTAACATTCGTAACCTAACTTATTATTTCTGCTTTATCCCAATACTTCTCAATTATCGCTTTCTTTATTCCTGTTTCTTCAGGCGAAAAACACGCTTTCATGATTGCCCAGCCTAAGTTAAGGGCTTCTTCGAGAGGGATGTTTACTTTTAAAGACATCATCCGCTCCTTGAATAAAACTCCGTACTTTAAAAGTTTTTTATCCCAGGCGCTCATATGAAAACCCATTGCCTGCTTCTCCAGCGCTTCACGATAGTTTGCGAAAAGCTGAATCATTGTATCCATAATCGTTCTGTGGTCATCGCGGGTTTTTCCATTAACCTGCTGTTTAAGCCTGCTTAGGGAGCCAAAAGGCTCTATAACTCCGTTTTTAAGATAGAATTGACCCTCGGTAATGTAACCGGTATTATCCGGCACCGGGTGCGTTACGTCGTCTCCGGGCATTGTGGTAACCGCAAGAATTGTAATTGAGCCGGCAGTATCAAAATCTACAGCCTTTTCATAGCGGCTTGCAAGTTGCGAGTAAAGGTCGCCCGGGTAGCCCCTGTTTGAAGGAACCTGCTCCATTGTGATTGATATTTCCTTAAGCGCGTCGCAAAAATTAGTCATATCGCTGAGTAAAACTAAGACGCGTTTTCCTTTGAGCGCGAAGTCTTCGGCAACCGCAAGGCTTATATCAGGAACCAGCAGACATTCAACCGTAGGGTCTGCTGCTGTGTGAATAAAAAATATCGAGCGGCTAAGCGCGCCGCGCGCGCGTAGATTGTCTCTAAAAAAAAGATAGTCGTCGTATTTTAAACCCATCCCGCCCAAAATTATGATATCTATCTCTGCCTGAGTTGCTATTCGCGCAAGCACCTCATTGTAAGGTTCACCTGCAATAGAAAAAATCGGAAGCTTCTGCGATTCAACCAGCGAATTAAAAACATCTATCATTGGTATGCCGGTACGTATCATCTTATCGGGTATGATGCGTTTGACGGGATTTACCGGGGGCCCTCCTATTTCAATTATATTTTCCGATAGAGACGGGCCTTTATCTAAAGGCAGCCCTGCTCCGTTAAATATCCTGCCGAGCAAACTTTCTCCGCTGGATATATTCATGGGGTGGCCGAGGAAACGAACCTTGTCTCCGGTTGATATGCCTTTGCTGCCTGCAAAAACCTGTAAATACACCTTATCGCCATCAAGCCTTATTACCTGCGCGAGCGACGTACCAAGACGCGTCTCAACCTGGGCAATTTCCATGTAGCCAACACCGTCTGCTGCTACAGTAATAACGTCTCCTGAAATCTGGCTGATGTTCGTATAAATTTTATGCATATCTCCTCAATATTTATTTAAATTCCAAGCGCCGAGCACCAAATTCCAAATAAGCTCCAATTTTTAATGTTCATATGACAAAAAATAGTTCCGTTTGGAACATTAGAATTTTAGTCATTGGGATTTATTTGGAGCTTGGAACTTGTGTTTTGGAATTTCATATATTTACAATTAACCTTGTTTAGCTATGGTTTTTTCACTGATTGTGTTAAGTATTTCTTTCTCTATTTTTTTAAATTCTTCACCGGCATAATCGCTTGAATTCCATCCCCTAAAAGCCTGCCGAAGAGTGTGAAAAAAATGCCGGGCCGCATCTTTATCGGTAAAATTAAAATCTTTTTCAAAAATATTTGAATAAATAAAACTAAAGATATATTTCTGGCGTGGGCCCTGCGTCGATTCATCCACCGCGTCAAATGCATTCTGCTGCAAATATACAAAATCGAAAAATTCCCCCTTAAGATACTCTACAAAATCCGGCAAAGAAGTTCCTTCCTCTCCGATAACTTTCATCATCTGTTCAACTTCATGGCTTTTACGCAGCACCGCGTGTCCGCGCGCGACTAAATCATCATCAATAATACCTTTATATTTACTCCAGCTTATAAGCGGGTCTATTGCCGGGTATCTTCTTGCGTTTGACCTGTCGCGGGAAAGGCCGTGAAATGCTCCTACAACTTTTAACGTCGCCTGTGTTACCGGCTCTTCGAAGTTTCCTCCGGCAGGGCTTACTGTGCCGCCGATTGTAACGGAGCCAAGCGTGCCGTCATTTAACCGCGTAACGCCTGCTCTTTCATAAAACGAAGCAATGCGCGATTCAAGATATGCGGGGAAAGCTTCTTCTCCGGGGATTTCCTCAAGCCTGCCCGACATTTCCCTCATTGCCTGCGCCCAGCGGCTGGTTGAATCAGCCAGAAGCATTACGTTTAAACCCATCTGCCGGTAATATTCCGCGATAGTTACCGCGGTATAAACGCTCGACTCACGGGCCGCAACAGGCATCGAACTTGTATTACAAATAATAACGGTACGTTCGCTTAAAGGTAAATTGGTGCGCGGGTCTTTTATCTCGGGAAATGTTTTTAACGTTTCAACTACTTCTCCGGCGCGCTCACCACAGGCGGCAATAATTACTACATCTACTTCTGCGTGGCGGCTGATTAATTGCTGCAGTACGGTTTTACCCGCGCCGAAAGGCCCGGGAACGCAAAAAGTCGCACCCAGGCTAACCGGGAAAAGTGAATCTATGATACGTATTTTAGTAACCAAAGGCTCAACCGGTTTTATCTTTTCAGCATATGCCTCAATAGGAATCTTTACCGGCCATATTTGTTTT
>JALOBR010000092.1 GCA_023228195.1 Candidatus Omnitrophota bacterium | reverse complement strand
CCTGGGCGAAACGGAAAAAGGCTTTGCGAATTATATAATAGTTTTAGGAATTATTGAAACAGTCGCTCTTTTTGTGATGGCTTTTTCTCTCGGATTGTTGGGAAGATTGGCAGGACAATAAATAAAATGACCAAGTTCCAAGAAACAATAACCAAATAATGACCAATATTCAAATTCCAATAACCAAACAAGAATCAATAGAATTTTTTGGTTGTTGGTGATTGAATATTGGAATTTGTTTGGAGATTGTATCTTGGTTATTGGTTATTTAATAAAAAACGGGCGGTTGGCGCAGCGGAAGCGCACCTCGTTTACACCGAGGGGGTCGTGGGTTCAAATCCTACACCGCCCATATATATAAGAAAAAAAGGGCCTAAGGTTCTCCGCCACCATAAATTTTTATCTAGGCGGATCCCGCCCAAGGCGGGAGAATTCTTATGTGCCCATTTGTTGCAGATAATTAAATTGGGATGGTCGTGGGTTCCCCGCCACCGAAATGTAAAAATAAAGGCGGACCCGCCTCCGGTGGAAAATTCTACACCGCTAACCATATTTTGTAGTAGTTTGAAAATTAGCGCCGGCAAGTAGGCTATTTCTTGTAAGGCAGATTTAAAATGAAATATAAAAATTTTACATTATTATTAGTTTTTCTTGTGTTAGCATCAGCTTGTTCAAATGGCGGAAAATACGTTAATCGGGATGCCAATTATGAAATTATAGTTCCTTCTGGTTGGCATGTAGTGCCTGGAGGGGATGGCAAGTCAGTTTCTTTTACAAAATATAGCACCCAGAAGTATGGCAACTCAGTGATTAGTTTACGCGTTGATGGCATCAGGTTTCAATCGCCAATGGAACAGTTAGAAAACGAATTATTGCCTATTTTTTTATCCGTCAACGAAAATGAAAATATTCAAATGCAAAGTGTCGGCAGCCCGCAAATTGTTAATGTTAACGGAAAGGAATGGGCTGCGGCAAAATGTTACGATGAGTACGATAAAATTTTACGTATTTATGTTACATTTTCCGGTAAATATAGTTTTGTTGTAGTTCTTTTTGCTGTAGGGCAAGATCGTAAAGATGATGAAAAAATATTTTTATCTACCATAAGATCGTTAGCTATTAGGAATTAAAAAATGGACTTACAAACACTCAGACATTCTTGTTCGCACATTATGGCTTCCGCGGTAAAGAAGATTTACCCGCAGGCAAAATTAGGTATTGGTCCGGCTATTGAAAACGGCTTCTACTATGATTTTGAAATTCCCGGCGGGATAAAGGAAGAGGATTTAGCCAGGATAGAACAATTAATGCGTGAAGAGATAAATAAAAATCTTCCCTTTGTCCACGAAGACTGGGAAAGTGAAAAAGCAATTGAGTTTTTTAATTCCAAAGGCGAAACTTTCAAGGTTGAACTCATAAAAGATTTGGCTCAAGGGAAAGTTTCCATATATAAGCATGGCGATTTCGTGGATTTGTGTAAGGGCCCGCATATTGAATCAACCAAAGAAGCAAAATATTTCAAAATACTTTCAACCTCAGGCGCTTATTGGAAAGGTATAGATTCTAATCAGCAGCTTGTGCGTATTTACGGCACCGTGTTCTCAACTAAAGAAGAATTAGAAAATCATTTAAAGCTTCTGGAAGAAGCAAAGCTGAGAGACCACAGGACTTTAGGAAGAGAGCTCGGACTATTTGAGTTGTTTTATAATGAAGCAGGAGCGGGCCTTGTTTTTTATCTGCCGGATGGCGCGCGCTTAAAAAGAATAATTGAAGATTGGGAAATAAACGAACATTATCGGCGCGGATATAAAATGGTTCAAACTCCTCACATAATGGATAAGAAATTATGGCAAAAAAGCGGCCATCTGGATTATTATCAGGATTATATGTATCCAGTGACCAAGGAAAACCAGGAATTTATCTTAAAGCCGATGAATTGCCCCGGGCACATACTGATTTATAAAGCCAGTCTTCGCAGTTGGAGAGAATTGCCGCTTCGAATGTTTGAATTGGGCACGGTTTATCGTTACGAAAAAAGCGGAGTATTGCATGGGCTTCTTCGTGTCCGCGGTTTCACTCAGGATGACGCGCATATATTTTGCCGTAAGGAAGATTTATACTCCGAGATAGAAGGCGTTTTGAGTTTTGTAAAAGAAGCAATGAATAAATTCGGTTTCAATGATTTTACGGCGGAACTTAGCACGCGCCCGGAAAAATTTATCGGCGAAAAAGAAAATTGGGATGTTGCCGAAGGCATTTTGGAAGAAGTGCTTAAGAAAAAAAGTTTTAATTACAGAATAAATCCGGGCGACGGCGCCTTTTACGGCCCAAAAATAGACATAAAGCTTAAAGATGCATTGAATAGAGAATGGCAATGCGCGACTGTCCAGCTTGATTACGCTATTCCTGAAAGGTTTGATTTAACTTATCGCGCCCCTGACGGAAAAGATACGCGCGTCGTCATGATCCACCGTGTAATTTTAGGAAGTTTGGAAAGGTTTATCGCGACGCTAATTGAGCATTACGCAGGGAAATTTCCTCTTTGGCTTTCCCCGGTTCAAGTGAGCGTTTTGAATATTACGGAGGATGTTGAAGATTACGCCAAAGAAATAAAAGATATTTTAGAAAAAGAAAATATTCGCGTGGAAGCAGATTTACGTAACGAAACCTTGCAGAGAAAAATAAGAGAAAAAGAAATACGTAAAGTGCCTTATATGGTTATAGTAGGCAAGAAAGAACGCGATGCCAAACAGATTTCAGTAAGAGCGAGGGGAATGCAGAATTTAGGTAACATGGATATGGAAAGCTTTTTGAATATCTTAAAAAAAGAAATACAAAAAGCTTAGTATAGGTATCGGCCCCCGGATGTTAGTTGTCAGCCGCTGGGAGCCAAAGAGCGATAGCTGACAGCTTTTAAAAGGAGGTAGTAGCGAGTGAGGTATATAAGAGTCAATGAAAAGATTTTTGCAAAAACATTAAGAATCATTGGGCCGCAAGGAGAGCAGCTTGGTATTTTCCCAAAAGAGCTTGCGTTAAAAAGGGCAGACGAGGCAGAGCTTGATTTGGTAGAAGTTGCCCCGGCAGCAAATCCGCCGGTTTGCCGCATAATGGATTTCTCAAAATACCGTTATGAACAGGAGAAACGCGAGAGGGAAGTGAAGAAGCATCAAAAGCAGGCTCAGTTAAAAGAAATCCGCATAAGCCCAAGAATAGATGTCCACGATTATGAAATAAAATTAAAACACGTAAAAGAGTTTCTTGAAAAAGGGCATAAAGTAAGGATAAGAATGTTATTCCGCGGCAGAGAGATGGCCCATAAAGATTTAGGAAACAGAGTGATAGCGAAATTGGTCCAGGATATAGAAAAATTAGGTAAAATAGATAAAGACCCTATAATGCTTGGTAGGGCATTGGTTATGGTATTAGGGCCGAAGTAAAACAAATTACCACGATGGTCTTTTACACGATAGGTACGGTTGGAAAAATATTGTATTTTGTATGCCCCTTGCGCCCAAATATCACGTAAATTTTCTGCGAAAATTTACGTGAAACGCTTCGGGGTTAAATTTCGCGACTGCGTCGCAAAATTTAAGGAGTAAAATATGCCTAAGTTAAAAACAAAAAAAGGGTTTGCAAAAAGATTAAAAGTTACCAAAAACAAAAAGATTCTTCGTTCTAAAGGAAGTAGAAGGCATCTTTTAAGCGGAAGGAGCGAAAAAAGGAAAAGATTTTTGCGCAAAAAAGCGCTTGTCGTTGGGGTAGATAGAATGGCGGTAAAAAGGGCACTGCCGTATTCTTTTTGAAATAATAACACGTCATTACCCCGTTCACTTCGTTCAGGGGTAATTCGCACTAGTATTTTTTCTGCACGCTTGCCCGGGGCAAGCAGCTTGAAAAAATAATGTGTTCATTAAGGAGGATAATATGCGAGTAAAACAACAACCGGCTTCACGAGCACGAAAGAAAAAAGTCCTGAAAATGGCAAAGGGCTATTGGGGAAAGCGTTCAAAAAATTATCGCCGCGCGATTGAAACGGTACGCCGCGCGCTTGTTTATTCCTACAGGGATCGCCGCGCCAGAAGGAGAGAGTTCCGCGCGCTTTGGATTACGCGTATCAACGCCGCAGTAAGAGAAAAAGGACTAACCTATAATGATTTTATGCATGATTTGCAAAAGAAAAATGTCCTTCTCTCGAGAGATATGCTTGCAAAAATAGCAGCTGAATATCCCGCGGTTTTTGATAAAATACTGGAAGAAGTAAAAAAATAGCCATCAGCTATCAGGCATCAGGCGTCAGCTTGAAGACGTAAATGTTAAGATATTTAAGGCTGACACCTGAAAGCCGATACCTGAAAGCTTTTTGAGGAAAATATGTACGTAATCATAGTCGGTTGCGGGCGGGTAGGTTCAGAGCTTGCCAAGCTTCTTTCAAACGAAGGCCATGATGTCGTTGTTATCGATAAAAGCCCTTCTTCTTTTGACAGGCTGGGCGGCACATTTAACGGCATAACGCTGGTTGGTAATGGTTTTGACCAGGATTTGCTTAAGAGTGCCGGCATTGAAAAAGCAGATGCTTTCTGCGCTGTTACCAATGGAGACAACACTAACCTTATTTCCGCGCAGGTTGCAAAGAAAATATTTAATGTGCCAAAAGTTATTGCGAGGGTTTATGACCCGCAGCGCGCCCATATTTACGCGGCGCTTGGCATGGATATAATAAGCGGAACCATGCTTTTTGCCGCCATGCTTAGAGATAAAATCATCGAGAGCCACTTCTCAAGCTATCTTATCGAAACGAAAGATTTAGGAGTCATAGAAATAGATCCGAAAAAGAATCTTATCGGTAAGCCCGCTCAAAGCTTAAATATTCCCGGCGAATTTATGGTAGTTGCTGTAAGGCGCATGGACGGAGTTATAATTCCTGATGAAAAAACAATCATTGAGGAAAACGATATTTTAATGGGTATAGTTAAAGTAAAAAGCCTCGGCAGGATGAAAGAAAGATTTAGCTTATAAAATTATGAATATAGTAATAGTTGGTGCAGGAAAAGTTGGCTATTTTTTGGCAAAAAGGCTTAACCAGAATAAGCACAAAGTAAGCATTATTGAAAAAGATAGAATTGTGTGCGATGAACTCGCCAAACAGCTTGATGTTTTGGTTATCAACGGTGATGGCTGCGAGCCGGACATTTTGGAACAGGCAGGCATTACCCGGGCAGATGTTTTAGCTGCGGTAACGGGCGATGACGAAGATAACCTTATAATCTGCCAGGTTGCCAAGGAAAAATTTGAAGTGCACAGGACAGTCGGAAGGGTAAACAACCCCGATAACGAAAAAACATTTTCAGAACTGGGGGTTGATGTCCCGGTCGACGATACTAAAATAATTGCAAAGGTAATTGAAGAAGAAGCTTCGTATTCTGATTTTGTAAACCTTTTAAGTTTTAAGCGCGGAAAGCTATCAATAGTTCGCGTTGACCTT
>JALOBR010000091.1 GCA_023228195.1 Candidatus Omnitrophota bacterium | reverse complement strand
GTCGTTTACTTTTTCAAACGGAGTCAACACGGAGATTTCAATCTCTATATCTTTAAGTTCGTCATACGTAACATGAGCAAAGCGCCAGTCTTCTGTTGCGGATTCAACGGCAACGCTTGATATAACTTCACGTAAAGGTTTGTCTGCGACAACCCTGCCTATACAGCCACGAAGTTCTCCGTGATTTTTTAGTGTAACGAATGCTCCTCTCTTTTCGTTGAGCATGGGGTATCCAGTGCTGGCCTTTGGAATTCCACGGTTTTTTAAATAGCTTTCAAGAGTCGAACGGGCAATTTCTAATAATTCTTTTTTTTCCGTGTCATTTAAACTAAAGCCGCTCATAGGGTTTTCCTCCTGTTTAATGGACTTTTTTGCTTTAGGTTCAATATAACTTACAGCAGCCGCGTAGCCTACAACTTTATCTTTATCGCCTGACGCATCGCCGGAATTTGCGTATTGCAGAATATCTATTTGTGCATTTTTTAGGTTTGAATAATGAAGAAAAGTAATTATCGGGTATATTCCGCAGGCAAGATTCTGCGCGTACTCTTCGGATGTCCAGAGGTAGTCGATATCCTTATTCTTAATAAAATCAATTGTCTCCTGTCCATTGCTACCGCCTCATCGTAAGTGTGAAAATGCGAAAGGTCAGATGAGGAGATAATAAGAATTTGTTTTCTTTGAGAAATTTTGTAAAGTTCCCCCGCGAGGTCTTTTAAATTTTTCAGGCTTGTTTTTCCGATGATTATCGGAAGTATTTTAGGATTTTTTATAGTTTTTATTATAAAAGGAAGCTGCACTTCTATCGGATGTTCACGTAAAAAATACCGTGTATCAGCAGCGGAAAAATCAAGCGAATTAATGGTCTCGGCGCTTTCATGGTCAATTTCAAGATTTCCCAGGGGTGTTTCAAACTCCCCTTCGGGGTAAACCGCTACCCCTTCCAGGTAATGTTGATGGGCCGACGAGATGATAACAACTGTATCAAACTGCCTGCCTTCTACTGTTTTGTAAGCGGCTGCGGCAATTTTGCCGGAATAAACATAGCCTGCGTGCGGCACTAAAATACCTATAACTTCCCTAACGGCTGCCGGGGCAATTGTTTCCTTAAGAACATTGTCGATAAACTTATTTAACTCACTTGCTTTATCCGGATAGAATAAACCGTTAAATTCCGGGTGTTTAATGTTACGGGGGTATGCATTTACAAAAAAACTTGCTACAAGCAGCATGAACAGTAAATATATTTTTATACGCATAGTGAGTTTGTAATTTTTGTTGCAGATGGCAGATATCAGATGACAGATTTGGGTTAGATGTCTGGCATCTGCCCGATTACAATCTGTTACCTGTTAAAACATGGACCTGAGGAGAGTTGAACTCCTGACCTCTTCGTTGCGAACGAAGCGCTCTCCCAACTGAGCTACAGGCCCGAAATAACAATAATATTTTAAGCGCGCCCGCCCGGATAACATTACGATAGCGGCTAGTTGTTGCTTTTTGTGGTATTAAAAGAATATTTTGGCAGAGAAAGGTTTTTCTGTCAAGGAAAGCCTGTCATTTTAAACGCGGGATAAGGATTACTGATAATTTACTGTAGCAAAGACACAGACTGGAGAAGGAGATCCGGCAGGGCAATTATAATTTATTGCGGGTACGCCAACCGCTGGATTGTCTCCTCTGGCAACTATAACTGTGCGAACAGCATATCCATTTACGGGACCGTTAGGCAAAGCGTTTAGAACCACAGCGCCTCCGACCACGGGCATACCAACCTCGCCTCGTCTAAGCGCTTCAAGCCGGTCTACTATTCCTGCCTGTGCGGCAAAATAAGCGCGTATTCTTCTCAGTTTATGTTCGGCTGTACGCGATTCAACTGTCATTAAATTCAACGCGGCTACAGCTAAAATAGAAATAACAAGCATTATTCCGGAAACCATTACCAAAACTAAGGCTTTTTTCATTGCGTTCTCCCTTTTATGAGCCCTTACGCAAATTTATTCTATACTCGTTATCTTCGAATCTAACAAGCACATGCCCTTCTCTTGCGAGCCAACCCAAGCTCATTAATATAAGTTCTTTGGGCTTTTCTATGCCGTTAAAAAGCTGGGCAAGGGTTGCATCCCCGTGTTTGTCAAGAAACTGCCAAATTTCGCCAGCGCTTATTCCAATTTCTGTAATCATTTTATTTATTTATTTAAGCTATTACAATACGGGCAACGCCAATATTTTAATGTAGATGAAATAAAATATATTGAAGTGCATACTTCGCACTTTTCTTTTTTAAGATGCGCATTTTTCTCAACCATGGTTTTTTTTCGTTCTTCAATGAACTCAATCGCCATGATAAGCGTAATTAAAATACTGGATATCGTTGCCAAAAAAACTGATAATTCGATTTTCATATTTATCTTACCACTGCCTCTATCTTTGTCCAGAGAAATTTATCTTTTAAAAACAATGCAGCTTGCCGCATATAATCCTGTGATGACATGTTGCCGCTAGAGTTAACAGGAAGCTTCGTCGGAAACGAAAGGATAACTTTTCCGTAAGGAGATACAAATGCTTTATACTGTATTGTCTCTTTGTCCCAACCCGTAAAACTCTTGGGTTTTTCCCAGATGTACAGATAGTCAGTTTCTTTAAGATTGGAGATGCCTACTGGACGGCTTTCGGGTAATTTCTGCGCCCCTTGTGAAATGCTTTCTTTTTTAACTCCGAACAAAGGTTTTTCCATAGAAGGCAGAAAATACGATTTATCCATGTTTGATGTTCGCGCAAAATTTATTGTTGCGTTGAAGTTAACCGGTTTATTTATAACCAGCAGGTCTTCTTTAGTAAATATCGCAGGCCATGAAAATATGAAAGGGGTGTTGGAAGTTTTAACGTAAAAAGAAAAATAAGTAAACAAAAAAGCATGTAAAGCTATTGAAAATATTAAACAAAATAATAAAGTACGTTTTTTGAACATAAAAATATTGAAACCCTTCCTTGGGGGCGACACATCTCCCCAAAAATCGCCCAACCCGTACGGGAAGCGGTGTCTGGGGCTCAACCCCGGGGATTCTCCGGATCCCTCGGAGGCCGCTCAATACCTACCCGCGGGCTGCCCACTAAAACGCCATGTCCCATTTCTTGCATAGGAAACATAAAAGTGTGAGACGCCCCGAACCTTAATATCATTATTTAGGTAACTAGGCTGCTGAGCCGGCAAAGGGATTATATTTCTACAACTAAATTAACCGGACCTGCAAATTCTGTGTTAATAGTCATAGTTTTGCCGAATTCCCCTGACTTTACCGATAAACCACGTGCCCCAAGAAGAATAATTAAGTTTTCAAACAATTTTTTTGCTGTATCCGGTAGCATTACGTTTTCAAACGATGGCCTTCTCCCCTTATTAATACTAGCACAAAGAGTAAAATTGGGCACGCATAAAATTTCGTAATTTTTATCCTTGAGAGAAAATTCAAGCTTGCCATTCGCGTTATCAAAAATTCTTAAATTTGTAACTTTTTCGGCAAAGTCCTCAAGCGTGGTATCGTTATCTTTCTTGTCTATTCCCACAAAGATTACAAGCCCTATACCTATAGAAATCGATTCCTTGTTTTCGTCAGGAACATATAAACTGGCTTTTGATACACGTAAAAGTACAGCTCTCATTCTTCGTTAATTATTATTTATTTTTACGAGATACCCTTGTTTGGTCCCTCTGCTCATAAATTCTTTTTTAATACAATCTATCACAGAGTTTTTGTCGTTCATCCATAAGGGCGCAACCAAAAACTTCGGGTTAGCACTCGAAATTAAGCGTAGTATTACTATATTATCTGGAATGCGTTCAAGGAAATCACATACCATTTTTATATATTCTTTCTGAGTAGGTAGCTTAACTGGCCTTTCTTTGTGCATTTGATATAGTTTTGTATCTTTAAAAATATGTAAAACATGCAATTTTATGCCTTGTATATCCAGTTTTGATAATAATATGGCATCCCGCATTGTGTCTGCGTGTGTTAGCCAAGGCAACCCTAAAATTAAATGCACCCCTACGTTTATGCCATATTTCCTTGTGAGCGTAACCGCGCGGGTAAAGTTTTCGTAAGTATGATTTCTGTTTAAGGCTTGTAGTGCCTGGTCGTTGGTAGTTTGAAGGCCATATTCAATCCAAACCAGATATTCGTTTTTATACGAGCCAATTAGTTTTATTTTTTCTTCATTTATGCAGTCAGGCCGCGTGGAAATAAAAAGTCCGGCAATTTCAGGGAACTGCCGTATTGTATCGTATTTTTCTTTTAATGACTTAATATCGGAGTAAGTGTTACTGAATGCCTGAAAATATGCGATAAATTTTTTGATTCCTGATTTTTTCTTATAGTATTCAATTGATTCGGTTATTTGCGTCTTAACATCCTTGGCTTTGCCCGCATAAGCGCTAAAGCCTTTATTATCGCAATAAATACACCCTTCTTTACTCAAAACACCATCAACATTGGGACAATTGAAACCAGCATCTATACTTATGCGATGCACTCTTTCGCCGAATTTCCCGCGTAAATATTTGTTAAATGAGTAATACGTTTCGTTCATATATTTTTCTGTTCCTCGCCGGCTACCTTCTGTTACCCGATGCTATATGCACACCCGCAATAATTTTGTCGATATATATTGTATGTTTTTGCCAGGGCAATAGTCTTTTTGAAACCATCATTTTTTTTAAAATCTATAGCCATAAAATACTCCGGAGCGATCGCCATCCCGACATCACTGATTATTTTACTTTTTTTATGGGGGCTTATCGATAATGTTGTGGCGAATGAGTCAAAACCGCTGGCTATTGTTACACGAAATGTTTCCGCGAGACGGAAATCATAACAGAAGTTGCAACGCTTACCGCCTTCGGGTTCATTCCGGTAAACCGAACAAATATTATCCCAATCACGGGAATTATACTTGCCTTCGTTTAGTTTGATTGAAGTTATCCCACAGACATCATTTGCCGCATCCCTTCTTTTCAGGTACTCTTCGTGCGGAGATATGTTAGGGTTGTAAAAAAAACCTTCCACATAGAACCCTTTTTCTTTGAGATAATTAATGCAAGCAAAAGCGCATACGCCGCAGCAAATATGCAAAAGCACTTTCTTCATGTTTTTAACCGTAACTTATCTTTTTAGAGTCTTTGGTTCCTTTCGGGTATCACCTGGCGCAGACGGTGCCCGCGCTTTATTCAATATTTTATAAGCCGAAATAATCTTTTATCGTAATAAACCGCACTCGTTTTTTAGCTTTAGGCAATAATTTATGAAGCAAAAAGAAAGTTTTCTTTTTGGGGTGGGCTATAACAATTATTTTTTCTTTTTTTTCGGCTTTTTTAATTAGCTCTATGAATTTATTTTGCATTACATTCATATCATCTACACTGTCGAAGAATCCTTCATTGTAGCCGCAAGGTACCTTTTCTCTCTTTGCGATTTCGCAGGCTACCGAATTTAAAGAGGTATGGCTATCA
>JALOBR010000012.1 GCA_023228195.1 Candidatus Omnitrophota bacterium | reverse complement strand
CTAACGCGTCTTTACCTGATTTTATATGAACAGTAAACGCCCAACAGCCCATTTCCGTAATTACCCTGGCGGTTTCTTTCATTGTATTTGGAATATCGTAAAGTTTTAAGTCTACGAAGATATCTATATTTTTCTTTGTAAATTTACGCACAAGGCTGGGGCCAAATTTTGTAAAAGCAATTGAGCCGATTTTGAATTTAACATTTTTCGGCGTAAGTATCTTAACTACTTTTTCTATCTCTTTATCATCATCTAAATCTAAAGCAACTATCAGTTTCTCCCAGAGTCTGCAATTTTGTTCATTGGGTATCGGCATTTGTTTGTGATTTGGAATTTGTGATTTGGAATTTTTCATCTACACAATCATTCCTCCCCTTAATTCATTTATATCGTTTATTTTTTTTCTCTTCATATAATCTTTTAGCCCTTTTGCTATATAGGTTGCGCTGTTTGGATAAACTAGATTTATCGTTCCTATGCTTACTGCTGTTGCTCCTGCAAGGATAAATTCAATCGCATCAGAAGCTCTCTCGATGCCTCCTCCGCCGATAATTGGAATATCCAAATTCCTGGCAACCTGCCAGACTTTATACAGCGCGAGCGGCTTAATCGCCCTGGCAGAATAGCCGCCATAGATGCTTCCAAGATGAGGCTTTTTTGTTTCGATGTTTATACTAAGCGCAAAGAAAGTATTCACCAGCGATAGCGCATCCGCTCCGGATTCTTGAGCGGCTTTTGCTATTTCTACAACGTCATCTATCTCCGGGGTGATTTTTATAATAAGAGTTTTTTTGGTAAGCGAACGTAAAGATTTAACAAGGTTGTAAGTTAATTCTTTTTTCTGCGAAAACATTTTTTTCATTTTAATGTTTGGGCAGGAAAGATTGATTTCAAAAGCTTCTATTTCTTTTTTATCTTCAAGTCTTTTAACTATTCCCTCGTAATCTTCCTGCGAAAATCCCCCGACACTTATGATTGATTTTACCGGCAGCTTAACAAGCATCGGGAGTTTTTCTTCCAGAAAGCCCTCTAGCCCCGGATTCTCCAGGCCGATTGAATTTATAACTCCGTATTCTGTTTCGTAAATTCTTGGGGGCGGGTTTCCGGCGCGCGCCTGCGGCGTAATTGTCTTCGTGGTTATTGCGCCGATATTTTTGAAACTAACCAAACCTTTTAACTCTTCTCCGTAGCCAAAAGTGCCGGAAGCACAAATAACCGGGGTTGGGAGTTGAAGATTGTTAAGCTTTACAGCTAAATTCATTGATTTTATTGCTAAAAACAGCCAATTTGCCTAAAAATCCGTTTTGTCTATTATAGATATAATTGGTAAGGCAGGCAAGGGGTTTTTTGGCAATTTTGCTTTTGATTTGTAAAGAGAGTGCTATAATTACGGTATATTTAGTGTTTATGTAAATAACTTCTATTTTTTGCCGGGGCCAAAAATAAAAGAATTGCTTAAATAAGTTATGAAAAAAATAGTTTTTTTAGCACTTTTTTTACTGCTTTGCCTGCCAAACGTAAACGCGCAAACTACAGTAGACGCAAAATACAAAATTAATCCTACCAAAGATAAAAATTCTCCATCCGGAGTATACATCCCCAAAAACCTTGATGACTGCTTCAAAGAGTTGGAAAAAATGCTTACCCCGGAACTTATTAAAGAAATGGAAACAGGCACAGAAGCCGATATGGGAAAATATCACCGCGGACTTGGAATGTGGATAAGAAATAACTGGGGGCTTTGGAGCGGCTCGCGCCTTGAAGTATACTTCAATAATTTGAGGGTACACCATCCTGATGATATGTCCGGTATTATACTTGATTCCTTCTGGCGCAAGCTCAACAATAAACCAATTAAACTTGAAAAACAGATTAAGCGCTACGAGGATTACTGGAAAAGCCTAAAAGACCAAAAAATAAATTAACGCGGCATGAAGTTTAAACACTTTATCGTTTTTCTGTTATTGAATTTCTGGCCGATACTATTTGGCATAGGTATTCTTGCTACGCTTTTCCTGCTGAATGTATTAATTGCGCAGCTACCGAAAGACAGGTTATTTTGCCTTCTGATGTTTTTTGCTGTTTTTTTAATACCTTTTGGCCTGATTTATCTTTGTTATTGCCTCTGCGCAAAGCTTACCTCATGGTTTAAAAAAGGAATCGTTATTTATTTATTCTGGCTGACACTTGGATTTATGGGCACATATCTGGCCGCGGCAAGCATAGCGGGCGCATCAATGGCTGTTGCAGATGGTGTTGCTAAGGGGCGGGATTTATTGTTTCAGGAAATTAACTTTGCGGGGATGCTTTTACTTTTTGCTCAAATATTAATCATCCCCTGGGTGATCATTTCTATAATAATCATGAAAAAGAATAAATATAATTTCTTTGGGGTTTGATAGGGTATGGGCGTTTACGTATACTGCATAAAGAAAAATTACGTCTACCCATCGCTTATTAAAGGTCGCGTATTTGAAAACGAGTGGCTTAAATTAGATTCCGATGGTACAGTTGTCGTAAAAGGCGCTAACTACAAAGGCTACGCCTGGGATGGTTGCAGCCCTAAATTTAAGATAAAAGATATCTATGTCGGAACGCTTGAAGGAGTTTTGAATTTCGATACAGGACAAAGCAAAACCTATTATGCTTCTTTAATCCACGACATTTTTTACCAGTTTAGCCGTGACGTAAAATCATTTATTAAGCGCAAAGAAATTGACAGAGAATTTTATATTATCTTAAAAAATAATGGCTTTAGGCTCGCAAAGCTTTACTATATAGCCGTGCGGTTATTCGGGTGGATGTTCTGGGAGAAATGAAGCTGTCTGTCGTCAGCTATCAGTTTTTTTGGCTGAAAACTGATAGCTCTTAAAAAGGAGGGAAATATGCCACAGGACAAAGTGAAAGACGAAAGAATGTGGGCGATGTTGTGTCATTTAACCGGGCTCTCTTCTTATATCGGAGTGCCTTTCGGCCACATAATTGTACCGCTTATACTCTGGCTTATAAAAAAAGAAGAGTACCCCTTTGTAAATGAACAGGGAAAAGAATCATTAAACTTTCAGATTTCAATGACAATTTATGCAATTGTAGCCGGAATACTCTGCATGGTATTTGTAGGTTTTTTTCTGCTTGCGGCTATCGTTATAGTAGACTTAATATTTGTCATTAACGCGGCAGTGAAAGCTAATAAAGGCGAAGGCTATCATTATCCTTTAGCGATTAAGTTTATACAGTAATTTAAAGACATAAGGAGCTGACATGATAAATAAAAAGGGGTTGTTTTTTCTTCCAATTCTACTTTTTATTTTATCGATATCTTTTACCGTAAATGCTTTTGCAGAGTCTTACATCGAAGGCGGCAATGAAATAATTAAGAAGATTTGCGGCGATATTACTGCATTAAAAAAAGATTATGGCGAGCTTAAATCTTTCGACAATACTTCTCTTAATAAATCCCGCAGAGACGAGCTTTACATTGCATACGGAGGGCCCGCAAAGTCAGCCGGAAAAAAAGAAGCCGTTTATGTTTATATTTCTTATAGTAAATTACCGATGAGCTTTAAGGTCTGGGAGTGCACTCCAAATGTATTTTATTCGCTGAAACACGACCTTTTTGTGGGTTACTGTCTGGACGCAAAAAGCAAGTTAAGAGAAGAATTGCTTAAGATAATCGAAAAAGACGTGCGCTGATAATTCTATTTTCCAAAAATCATCCGGAATGAAGCCAGCAATAAAGCTATGCCGAAAATTCTTTTAAGCAAGAGTTCTGGTATTTTATTAACAAACATCGCGCCCAGCAGGCCCCCTACGAAAAAACCCAGGCACATAAGCATCGCAATGTTAATTTTTACGTTGCCGTCGTGATAATATTTAAGCGCTGCCAGTAAGCCTATGGGTAGGACCATACACGCAAGGGTCGTGCCTTGCGCTTGGTGCTGTGTTAATCCAAAAATATAAACCAGCGCTGGTATAATAATTAATCCCCCGCCTATACCCAGAAGCCCGCTGAGTGTTCCGGCCGTTAAGCCCAAAATTACATAACCAATCCACATATCAACCTCCAAGGGTTCATTATCCCACCTCACTTTATATTTATCGTTAGGCCCATTACCCCATCCACTTCGTTCAGGGGCAATTCGACTAGGCAATTTTTCATATAGGAAATCTGAAAAATTGCAAGTCTCATTAAAAACTCGGTTCTATGCAAAACGTTCCGTTTTTAAACGAGCCCTTCAAGCCCCCTTTAGCAAAATAAAGATTAGTCAAATATTTCATCTTCGCGAACTCAAACCATTTATCGTAAGGCTCGATATTGAAAATCATCCTAAAATATTTAAATTTTACATATGAAGTTATCGCCAAAGATACCCAGGCAAACAATTTAAGCCAGAAAGAACAAGGAAAGCCCCATTGCAGAATAAAGAATAACAGGAATAATGCGCCAAATATGTGCATAAGATGAAAATTGCCTATGTAAATAAATCCTTTAACAAAAAATGGTATACGTAATATCGGGTGCTCCGGATATTTGCCCATAAACTGAAAAATTATTTCCATGCGGTCCGCGGCATGCGCGCGCAGCAGCGTTGGATGCGCTGCGCCGTATGATTTCCATACCTTTAAAAGCGCCGGCAAATCAGCCCTATGCATATGTTCAACCGAAGCAGAAGGAAGAAAATAAAATTTCCATCCTTTTTTCCTTGCTCTTATTCCGAAATCCATATCTTCGCCGGTAGGTAAATCCCAGAATTTACGTTCGTTGGCATCTAAGACTTCCTTTCTGTAAGCAACATTGGCCGTAACAAAAAAATACGCTCTATGGCCGCAAACTTGAGTGGGGGCCATATCGCTTAAATCGGGATAATAGCCTTCCTGCAGATTTCCGTAACGCCAGGAAACTCTGTTAAAGCCGAATGCCTGGCAGAAAATTTCAACCAGATTGTTCGGGTCAACTTTTAGCGTTAGTATCTCTCCGCCTACAGCGCCTATTTTCGCGTCTAGCTTAAATACCTCAAGCATTTTATATATCCAGTCTTTACAGGGCGCGCAATCGCCGTCAGTAAAAAATACGAATTCGCCCTTAACAGCCTCCAAGGCTTTGGTCCTCGCAAATCCCGGAGACGGGCATTTAGGAATTTCGACAAGCTTTACGAATGGATTTTCTTTCTGGTAATTTTTTATTATTGAAATTGTGTTGTCGGTGCTCCCGCCATCCGCAAACATAATTTCCATTCTGTCGCGGGGATACTCTGCGCGCATAAGATACTCAAAGGTTTTTCCTATAGTCCTTTCCATATTTCTTACAGGCACAATTATAGAAATAAAAGGTTCCATGCTAACCTCCTTTTAATGAGATAGCATTTTTCAAGCCCTGACCGCCCTGGACGCTTTTCGGCAAACGCGGCGGCCGCGGCGCAGAAAAAATGCGTAATCGAATTAACCAAGCACTAATCTTTATAACAACATTATGTTTATACATCAAAAATTTATATCAAAAAAATTGCTTTGAATCTATTTCAACCGTGCTTTCAAAAATTAGCGCTGGGTCGAGTTTGGCCACGCAAATTTTCTACGTTCTTACTTAGAAATTTGCTGCCTCATTTGCCCCCCCCTTTTTATTCTTAAAAGGCAAAACCGGCAATATAAATCATTTAAAAGCTGATCCTTTCAGGAAAAGAACCACACTGATGATAATAGCTACTATACCTATTATCTGTATTGTCTTTTTTGCAGAGGCGCCTTCTTTGCTTTTTAAATCTTTTTTTGTAAATACTTGGGGGAAGGCCAGAACAACGATCCCAATCACCAAGGGGATTAAAGAACTCATAAAGTTTTGCATGATTCCTCCTTTTCTGGAGCCCTTGCGGGCGACGTCTCCCTAGCCCACCAGGGCGCCCTGTCCCATTTCCTACATAGAAAACATCAAGGCGTGGGGCGCCACGAACCTTAATATTATCATTTAGGTAACGGGGGCTTCCGGGCTAAATCCCGGGAATCCTCCGGATTCCCTCGGGGCCTTTCCAAAGGGATTAAATTTTACGAATAGGGGAAAGCACAGATTTTTGTTATTTTTTCTATTGTGCTTTTATCTTTTCCTTCTTCCTCTATTATAACAACTCCATCTTCTTTCTTGCCTATATAAATTATGTTATCATCATTTTCCGCAACCATAAAATTCTGCTTATCAGACCATCTAAGGCTTTTGTATTTTTTGTCCATAAGGGCTTTCATCCCTTTAAAAAACTCTTCCGCATCTAACACGGAATCCCAGCGCGTATCCATAATAAGCGTAAGTTTATCTGCTTTTTCATAAAGATAATAATTATCATTCCCCCATCCGGCAGAAAGCATTTTAGAATAAAGGTCGTCCAAAAATGTGATTGCTAGAGTATATATAGTAAATTCTCCCAAGGTTCCTTTTGAAATTTCTTTGTAGCCATCCTGGGCAAGAAACGGGAAATCTTTTTCCGGTAACGTAAGAGGTTTATCTTCAACAAGAAAATATTTCTCGGGGTGAATTATTTGCTCCGTTGAAAGCGGATAATTTTTGTATATATAATCGACTTTTTTCCATCCACCATTATCGTAGGCGTATTTAACAAACAGGCCTCCGTTTATGTAAGGAAAAAGCAAATAGTGCACAAACGCCTTGTTCTCAAACTCGGGAGAAAGGCTCTTTGTCATAAGCATCATCGATTCAAGGATGAATTTCTCCATATCCATAGAATCGAAAACTTTACTTTTAGAGCTGCCCATAGTTACTTTTTTAAGGTAATCGGCCATAATACCGTAGGATACAAAAGTTGCTTCTCCTTCTATTATGGATTTTATCGCTAGAGCCTTATCGTCGTTTGTTTTTTCAAGTTCTTCGTCCAGATAATCAAGCACAATATACTGATCCTGCAACGCGTGGACCAATTCATGCAGCACAACTTCCGACGGCAGGAAAGGAGAAAAAGAAGAAGCAGCTTCATCGATAACATACATTTTATTTTCTTTAGGCTCATAAAATCCGGCGATATTGCGGGTAAAAAGATCGACAACCATTTTTTTATAATCTGTGCCCGGGCTGATAATGCCTAATTTAACCAGGAGTTTTTTCTCTTCTTCGATTTCCTCGTCTTTGACTTCTTCCTGTAATTTTTTTTCCAGATACTTTTTTATATTTTCCCGGGAAATTATTTCATTTTTTACTTCTGATATAAATTCCAGTTCCCGTTTTTCAGATACCATTTTTAGAGCATCTTTATAAGAAGAGGCGAACCCCTTCTCTTTACCTTCAAAGTGCCCGGCCTCATAAGTGTTCTTTGCCCTTGAAAATTCGTCAAAAGAAAAACCTTCAATCTTATCTATTTCTTCTTTATAAAGACTTGTGCGAAGATTGCCCTGACCCTGGGCAATGACTATTTTGGAATTGTCCATACTTACGAAATTGCCTCTTATCTGCCTGCCGTTTTTAAGGTGAACCGTGACTTGAGCGTAGGAAAAGGTAGCGGCCATTAAGCAGATTGAAAATAAAACAATTTTGCGTATCATACAATTTTTAAATCAAACACGGGCCCGTCCTTACATACTTTTTTGTATCCTTCCTTTGTTTCTATGGCGCAACCATAACAAATTCCAAGGCCGCAGCCCATAAATTGCTCAAAAGAAACCTGCGTTTCAATCTGCGGGTATTTTTCTAAAACTTTTTTAATTTCATAAAACATTTCTTTAGGGCCGCAGGCATAAATGCTAGTCGGCAGCTCACAGTCGATAGCCGATAGTAAATTTTTAAGCAAATCGACAACGCTGCCCTTGTAACCGCGGGAGCCGTCATCGGTTGCGATATTAACCTTAAACCCAAGCTTTTTAAGTTCGCCTTCGGCCAATACTTCTTTTTTGCTTTTCGCCCCCAATAAGGCTAAATTTTGAATTTTTAATTTTGAATTTTGAATTTTTGCTAATTTTTCCGCAAGAAAAACTAAAGGTGCTATCCCCATTCCTCCCGCTACTAGAATATTTTGGACGTGGGACGTAGAACGCGGGACACAAAAACCATTACCAAGGGGTCCGATAACATCAAAAATGTCTCCTTTTTTACACTCTGAAAGAAGTTTGGTTCCTCTTCCCCTTGTACGAAAAAGAATATAGGTAAGGTTTTTTTCAATCTTATGGATACTTAACGGCCGGCGCAGGATTGTAGCTTTATCGTCAACTTTTACGTGCAGGAATTGCCCTGGCTTGGCGGATTTTGCAAGATAGTTTGAATCCAGCCCCAAGAGAAAGACATCCGGTTTTATCTTTTTAAGAAATACTGTCTTAACTTTTAATTGTTTCATACTTGCCGCCCAAGATTGTATTTTACTTTCATTTCCTAAATCATCAAGCTAATTTTGCCTCGAGAAGCCCGCGCACAGAATTACCTATATATAATTTTTGCGCCTTTTTAATATCCTTTTCCCGCAGCACTTTTTCTTTTGCCCGGCCGTTTCTTAAAAGATGCTCCCGTAAAATACCCGGCAATAGCCCGCATTTTACAGGCGGGGTATAAAGAATGCCGTTTTTTAAAACAAAAATATTACTTATACTTCCTTCTGTAAGCTCGCCGCGCTTATTAAGGAAAATTGCCTCAAAAAATCCTAAGCTTTGCGCTTTTTTTCTTTCTCTTTCATAAAGCTCACGTTTGGTTGTTTTATGATAAAGAAAAATATCCCGGGGGTTTACTCCTTGGCTGCTTACCCGGATTTTAACGGGCAGCTCCGGTTCATCAAATGGTAAATATTCAAGTGTAAAACCGCCTCCAAAATCAGCCAGTATTTTTATTTTAAATTTATCGCCTTTTGTTTTCAGCTGTTTTGCCAAAATGTTTAATTTTTTTTCGAGAAGGCCCGCCTCTAAATTAATTGAAAAATATTCACAGGATTTTTTAAGCCTGCTTAAGTGTAAATCGACCAGGAAATACCCTTTCTTTGCCGTCCAAAGCATTGTTTCTATGATAGAAAAGCTATTGAAGCCCTGGGTTAAGAATTTTGCCTTCAGCAGCGCTTCTTCGTATTCTTTTTTTGCGCTTGAATCATAAACAATGCCTCCGCCAATACCCATTTCGCCTTTATTTGCAGAAAGAGTTATGGTTCTTATCGCAACATTAAAGCAAGAGCTTTTATCCGGCGAGATATAGCCTATCGCTCCGGTATAAATATTACGGGGTTCTTTTTCCAATTCTTTTATAATCTCCATAGTCTTTATTTTTGGCGCGCCTGTAACCGAGCCGGATGGGAAAAGCGAAGAAAAAATTTCCCGTATGCCGGCGCTATTTTTAAGCTTTGCCGATACGGTTGAAGTCATCTGATAAAGGGTTCTGTATTTTTCTGCAGAGAAAAGTTCGGGCACCCATACTTTTTTTGAGACTCTTCCTAAATCGTTACGAAGCAAATCAACAATCATCAGGTTTTCCGCCATTATTTTTTTATCTGCCGTTAACTTGCTTTCATTAATTTTATCCTCGGATAGAGTATTACCGCGGCCGAGGGTACCTTTCATAGGTTTAGTAGTAATTTTATTGCCGTCTCTCTTAAAAAAAAGTTCAGGGGACAAAGAAACAATAAAATATTCTCCTGTATTTATAAGCGCCATATAAGATGTCGGTTGTGCCTTACGCAAGGCAAGATAAAAACTTAAAATATCCCCGTGGAAAGAAAATTTTATTTTAAATGTAAAGTTGGTTTGATAATTGGTACCGTTTCCAAGGTATTTTTGTATCGTCTCAATTGCTTTTGCGTATCGGCGGTAGCTGACGCTGGGCTTTATATTGTTTACCCGAAACTGCCCCCTTGATTGTCTATTCGCTCGTGAAAGCAGATGCTCGCGATTGATTATCTTAACAGACTTTTTGCAGCAAGCGAGCCAGGCAAGCGGAAAATTATTTTTTTCTTTTAGATGCAAGAGCGCCGGCTCAAGACAGTAGGCGAATTCATACGAAAAAAATCCGCATAACCATTGGCCTTGCTCCGAAAACTTCTCCGCTTTTTTGAAAAATGCATCTACGTCGTCTTTGTAATTAAAAGTAAGAATTTCGGAAAAATCTTTAAATAAAAATGAGCCTGTATTGTTTTTATCGAAATTCGCTGTTTCGAGAAAAACAAAAGGTCTTTTCAGGTGAGGCTTGAGCAATGATATTATTTCATTTTGGTTTAGCATTTTTGTTTTACGCAGATGATCGCAGATTGCGTGTCAATGGACGTTTTGCGGATAATCGCAGACAAGAAACACAAATTAATACAATTGTATATCAATTACAGTAAAAATCATCTGTGTTCATCTGTTTTCTATCTGTGATCATCTGTGTTTTACGCTTGGCAATGCGGGCAAAGATATGTGCCGCGGCCGCCCAAAACGATTCTTTGGATTGGAGTTTTACATTTTAGGCAAGGCTCTTTTTCCCGATCGTATACTTTATGGTATTTGGCGTACCCGCCATCTTCGCCGGAAAGCTGAACATATTGATCTACGGAAGAGCCCTTATGGGTAATTGCTTCTTTGAGCGTTTCTTTTATTTCTACAAAAAGCAATTCTTCTTCTTTTTCGGATAAACTGTTTGCCGGCCGCGCCGGATTGATTTTTGCGCGAAACAGCGCTTCGTTAGCATAGATATTTCCTATTCCGGAAACAAATGTTTGATCTAATAAAAGCGGTTTTATTTTCGTTTTTTTGCCTTTAAGCATTTCTTTGAATTTCTCTAAAGATAGGCCGAAAGGTTCCGGGCCTAAACTCTGAATAAATTTTAATTTCTGCCAATCATCAACTAACCGTAATTCCGCAAACAGGCGGCCGTCATTAAAATCTAAGGTTTTGCCGTTGGAAAGATTAAAGATAACCCTGGTTAATTTAGAGTTTTTGCCCGGATAGATTAATTGGCCGGACATTTTAAGATGAATTGCTAAAAACTTGCCGTTTGATAATTCAAAAATAAGCAGTTTTGCTTTACGCGAAATATTCTTGATGGTTGATCCGGAAATCTGCCTTTGGAATTCTTTAGGAGAAGGCTCTTTAATCACTTTCGGATTAACAACAGAAACTTTTGTGATTTTTTTCCCCAAAATCGCTTTGTCCAGCTCTCGTTTTATTGTCTCAACTTCCGGCAGTTCTGGCATTATTTTTCTCCAATTAATTTAACATAAATATTTCTATTTCGCGGGCCGTCGAATTCACAAAAATAAATCCCTTGCCAGGGGCCGAGAGCTAAATTCCCCTCTTCGATTATAACATTTAAAGAGCTGCCCAAAAGAGAAGCCTTAATGTGAGCATCGGAGTTGCCCTCTGAATGAGAAAAACCTTTACCGACAGGAACTAATTCTTCAAGGTGGCTAATGATATCTTTTTTAACTGAGGGGTCGGCATTTTCGTTAATAGTTAAAGCCGCTGTTGTATGCGGGCAAAAAACAACACAGAGTCCGTCTTTTATTTTTGAATCTTTGACAATTTTTTCTACTTGAGAAGTAATATCAATAAATTCATTTCTTTTTTTTGTATTGATAGCTATTGAATCCATTTTATTTTTTATTCGGATTTATGAATCCTTTCTTGAATAAACCGAGATTTCAATTTTAAATTTAATAAACAATACGATAATCCTATTAGGGTTAAAAACGTTGAAATGATTAAGAGAGAAACATTTCGTGCATTTTCTACCAGAAACGTCGCTATAATACCTGCCAAGCCGACCAAGACATAGCAAAAGGCGAAGATAAACACCATTTTATATGCCCAACGTTTTAAAAAAACTAAACCGATACCGGTTACAAATTGGCAAAGGATAAAAGGGGCCACTGGGTTTATTAAGGAATGGCTAATTGGCCATTTACCGGGACAAATTTTATATAATGAATACTCGTGACAAAGCAAAAGTATCCAAAAAAGCACGGGAATTTCAAACACAATACTCAACAAAAGTAACTTTGAGCCGCTTTCTTTCATTTAAAGCCTTTTTTATGTTCAAACGAAATCAACCCGGCTAAAGAATTATTTTAAATTTTTATAAATTCCTTTATATCCTTCTGTTTCTCTGGTCGGTAAAAACACAAGCTGGGCGATACGGGCATTTTGTTTTATTTTTATTCCGTGAGGGTTACCGACGATTAAAACGAATTCACCTTTGCCATGGAAACCGGCATCCCATACACCGTGCTGGGTGAATGCGCCCATACGCAGCAATGTTGTGCGGGTAAAGGCTTGCGCCACTAAATCATTCGGAAGATTAACTGTTTCGTTTGTCCTTACCTTATAAGCGCCTGTTTTTAAAATCCACCAGCCGAACTTATCCGCTGATTTTTGCTTTTCAGGAATAAGCTCTTTTCCTTCAGGCACCACTCTTTCTTTGTTAGAAAAATCTACCGCGCCGATAGCATCAAATTCGTAAATTTTCCCCACAGTCAAATCAAAACCGTTCGGGGTAAGCTGGGTCTCTAAATCAATGCAGCCATCGATTAATTTTTTCTCGTCGATTATTTTTTTTATCTCTTCTTTATTTAGCATGCCGCTTCCCTCCATTACACAGACAACCAAAGATTTGAAAGCAGATGATACCAGATAAATCATCTGCGATTTTCAATCTGTAAGCATCCGCACTATTTGATCATCTTATGATATTCCTGTAAAGACTTAGGTGAATCTTTCTGTTTCTGCATCGCCTCAATACCTTCTACACTTGCCTCCGCTGACGCAACAGTAGTAATATAAGGAATTTTATACTGAATTGCCATTCTGCGGATATAAGCGTCATCCTGTTTTCCGCTTGGCCCAATTGGAGTATTGATGATAAGCTGCAGCTCTTTATTCTTAATAAAATCGGAAATGTCCGGCCGGCCTTCGTCAATTTTGCTTATTTCAATGTTTTCTACGCCACTTTCTTTTAATGCAGCGCTTGTTTTTTTAGTAGCATAAATATTAAACCCTAACTTTTTAAGCTTTTTTGCTACGGGAACAATGTGCTTTTTGTCTCTGTCCGCAACTGTAATCAGCACATTACCTCTCTCAGGAAGCTGTAGGCCGGTTGCTTCCTGTGATTTACAAAAAGCAAGGCCAAAGCTGTCCCCTATCCCCATAACTTCTCCGGTTGCGCGCATTTCAGGCCCCAAGACAGGGTCAACTTCCGGAAACATATTAAAAGGAAATACTGCTTCTTTAACTCCGGTGTAAGGAAGTTTTATTTTTCGTAACTGCGGAAAATCTTTTATTTTTTTGCCAAGCATAAGAAGGGTTGCAATGCGCGCGATAGGCATGCCGGTTACCTTAGAAACTACCGGCACAGTGCGGGACGCCCGCGGGTTTGCTTCTAAAATATAAACCTTGTCGTTAGCTATTGCGTATTGGATATTCATCAGTCCTACGACTTTAAGGTCTTTAGCAATTTTAGCCGTATAATCTTCAATTGTCTTTAAGTGCTTTTCCGGGATTGTGCGCGGAGGAATCGCGCAGGCAGAATCTCCGGAGTGCACTCCGGCAAGCTCTATGTGTTCCATTATTGCGGCAACAAAAGTATTTTCGCCATCGCAAAGCGCATCCACCTCTGTTTCAATTGCCTGTTCCAGGAAACGGTCAATAAGCATAGGGAATTCCGGCGTAATCTCAATTGCCTCTTCTGCGTATTTCCTAAGCATTGCCTCATCGTAAACAATCTCCATTCCGCGACCCCCTAGAACAAAAGATGGGCGCACCATTAAAGGATATCCGATGCGGTTTGCAATCTTAATCGCCTCGTCAAGCGAACGGGCAGCATCTCCGTCCGGCTGAGGGATATCCAGTTTTTTGATTCTTTCTCTAAAATACTCTCTATCTTCGGCAAGGCGTATGCTTTCAGGGGAAGTTCCCAAAATTTTAACTCCGCTGTCTTTTAACTGTTGCGCGATATTTAAAGGGGTTTGCCCGCCGAACTGAACGATTACACCTTCGGGCTTTTCTTTTTCGTAAATTGTAAGAACATCCTCAACGGTCAAAGGTTCAAAGTAAAGCTTATTAGAGGTATCATAATCTGTTGAAACCGTCTCGGGATTACAGTTGACCATTATTGATTCGTAACCTTCATCGCGCAGTGCAAAAGCAGCATGAACGCAAGTATAATCAAATTCAATGCCCTGGCCGATGCGGTTTGGGCCGCCGCCTAAAATCATAACTTTCTTTTTATCTGAAACCGGCACTTCGTCTTCGGCATTATAAGTAGAGTAATAATAAGCCGCGTTGTTTACCCCGCTTACGGGAACCGCATTGAATTTACCCTGCTTGCCTAAAGCCATTCTCTTGTCGCGCACTGTTTTTTCTTTTACGCCGAAAAGCTCGCCCAAATATCTGTCTGAAAATCCCCACTCTTTTGCTTTAATTATTTTTTTATCCGGTAATTCACTCCATTTAGATTTAAGTAATTCCTCTTCGAAATCAACCAAATCTTTCATCTCGTTTATGAACCAGCGGCCGATATGCGTCACTCGATGAAGCTCTTCAACGGAAACGTCTCTTCGCAACGCTTCATACATAAGAAAAATGCGCTCGCTGGAAGGCTGCCGCATACGTTCTTTCAATACCGCTAAATCTATTGTTTTAAATTTCTTAACTCCTAAACCATACCTGCTTACTTCCAAAGAGCGTATGGCTTTTTGCATTGCTTCTTTAAAGTTTTTCCCTATGCTCATTACTTCTCCGACAGCCTTCATTTGCGTGCCTAAAATATCTTTTGCCTGAGGGAATTTCTCAAATGCCCAGCGCGCGAATTTTATAACTATGTAATTTCCGCTTGGTTCATACTTTTCAAGCGTGCCTTTACGCCAATAGGGTATTTCGTCCATAGTAAGACCTGCGGCAAGCTTTGTAGAAATGCGCGCGATAGGAAATCCGGTTGCCTTTGAGGCGAGCGCGCTCGAACGCGAAGTTCTCGGATTAATTTCAATCGCAACCAGCCTGTCATCTATCGGGTTATGCGCAAACTGTATGTTTGTGCCGCCGACAACTCCTATAGCATCAACTATTTTATAAGAAAGCTCCTGCATTTTTTTCTGTAATTTCTCGGAGACGGTAAGCATTGGCGCGGCGCAAAAACTATCTCCGGTATGCACGCCCATAGGGTCGATATTTTCAATAAAACAAACGGTAATCTTGTTATTCTTATGGTCTCTCACCACTTCAAGTTCAAGCTCTTCCCATCCGACCACCGACTCCTCTATCAATACCTGATGGATAAGGCTTGCGCTTATTCCCCTGGTTGTAATTGTGCGCAGCTCTTCCACGTTGTAAGCAATTCCGCCTCCGGTTCCGCCTAAAGTATATGCCGGACGGACTATTACCGGATAACCCAGGCCTTCTGCTATTTTTTCTGCTTCTTCTATTGAATGGCAAATTTCTGATTTTGGCAGACCTATGCCGAGTTTATTCATTGTCTCCTTAAAAGCAAGCCGGTCTTCGCCGCGTTCGATAGCATCGGCTTTTACTCCGATAATTTCAACGCCATGCTTTTTTAAGATGCCGGCCTTATGAAGGCTGGATGCAAGGTTAAGTCCGGTTTGCCCGCCTAGGTTAGGAAGCAGCGCGTCCGGCTTTTCACGTTCTATAATTTTTTCTAAACTTTCTACGGTAAGCGGCTCAATGTAGGTTTTATCTGCCATGCCCGGGTCAGTCATAATTGTTGCCGGGTTTGAGTTAACCAGCACCACCTCATAGCCTTCTTCACGAAGCGCCTTACAGGCTTGCGTCCCGGAATAATCAAACTCGCAGGCCTGGCCTATTATTATTGGGCCGGAACCTATAATAATAACTTTACGTATATCTTTTCTACTCGGCATCCATACCCCCTTGTAATTAAGTGATAACTACTATGTTACCACATCTGCCTATAATCTGGGCCCGCGCGCGTAACCAGCGGGCGACGTCTCCCCGGCCCACCAGGGCGCCCTGTCCCATTTCCTACATAGAAAACATCAAGGCGTGGGGCGCCACGAACCTTAATATTATCATTTATGATAATCCTGAATACTTTTTACCAAAAGCGTATCTTTTTGCAAAACATCTATAGCCTTGGCTGAAGCAAGCGCGCCGGCTATCGTCGTAATAACAGCGACACCATAAAGAGCGGCGGTGCTTCTTATAACGACTTCATCCTGCTTGGGGATTCTTCCTGCCGGAGTATTAATAATTAAATGCATATCTTTATTTTTTATATAATCCAAAACATTCGGCCGTCCCTCGGAAAGCCGGGGTAATATTTTCGCGTCTACTCCTTTTGCCTGCAAGGCGCGCCCCGTACCTTCTGTAGCTAAAATATTAAACCCGGCACCTTTTAGCTGTTTTGCTATTGAAACAATTTTTGTTTTGTCTTTATCTTTCACGGAAATAAAAACATTGCCTTCCTTAGGTAAAAACTGCGAAGCGGCCATCTGACTCTTCAGGTAGGCGCTTCCAAAATCCTTGTCTATACCCATAACCTCCCCGGTTGAACGCATTTCAGGCCCCAGCATGGTGTCTACTCCTAAAAAGCGGTTAAAGGGGAATACTGATTCTTTCACGCACTTATACGGCGGGATTATTTCTTCGGTAAAACCTAAATCTTTTAATTTCCTGCCCATCATTATCTTGGCGGCAAGTTTTGCTAAAGGGACGCCTATAGCTTTTGAGATAAACGGTATTGTTCTCGAAGCCCTGGGATTTACTTCTAATATATAAATCTGCGAATCCTTCACTGCAAACTGGATATTCATAAGCCCGACTAGATGTAGCTCTTTTGCAAGGACACAACTCGCTTCTCTTATTTTTTCTATAATTTTTTCCGAAAGGCTAAACGCGGGTAAACACATCGCGCTATCGCCCGAATGAATGCCCGCTTCTTCAATGTGCTCTAAAATTCCCCCGATAACAAAAGTTTCTCCGTCGCCTATGATATCTGCGTCAACTTCTATAGCGTCATCGAGAAATTTATCAATAAGTATAGTCTGATTCATCGAACAAAGAAGCGCCTCCTTCAAAAAACTTTCAAGGGTTTGCGAGTCATATATTATTTCCATTGCGCGCCCACCTAACACATAGGAAGGCCTTACCATCACCGGGTAACCCAGGCGTTTTACGATTTCTTTTGCCTGGTCCAAATTGTGCGCAATTCCGCTTTCTGCCTGCCTGAGCCCGCATTTATTAAGCATTGTTCTGAACTTATCCCTGTCTTCAGCGATATCTATATATTTTGCTTTTGTGCCTAAAACATTCAAACCTTCCTTCTCAAGCCCAAGAGCGAGATTGAGCGGGGTTTGGCCGCCGAATTGCAAAATTACACCATATGGCTTTTCTTTTTTGTTAATGCTTAACACATCTTCAAGGGTAATAGGTTCAAAGTAAAGTTTATCTGAAGTATCGTAGTCGGTTGAAACTGTTTCGGGGTTACAGTTGACCATCACAACCTCAATGCCTTCTTCCCTTAAAGAAAAGGCCGCGTGCACACAGCAATAGTCAAATTCAATACCCTGGCCGATGCGGTTTGGGCCGCCGCCTAAAATCATAACTTTCTTTTTATTCGACGGCCGCACTTCGCATTCTTTTTCGTATGTTGAATAATAATAAGGGGTGTATGCCTCAAACTCGGCAGCGCAAGTATCCACCAGTTTATATACAGGCTCTACGTTATCAAGCTGCCTCATCTTTCTTATTTTTTCTTCATCTACCACAAACATCTGCGCCAGATATTTATCAGAAAAACCAAACTCTTTGGCCTTTAAAAGAATTGTTTTAGTAAGTTTTTTATTTTGCATTGCCCTTTCAAGGTCAATTATTTCTTTTATGTTGCTCAAAAACCATTTATCTATGTGACTTAGTTCGTTGATTTCTTCAATGCTAAATCCGAGGCGAAATGCGTCTGCGATATAAAAAATTCTTTTATCGGTAGGCACGGCTAAATATTGTTTTACTTTTTCTTTCACTGCGCTATCGCAATTTAGCCCTGCTTTACTTTTAATAAGGGAATTGAGCCCGGTTTTACCTATTTCAAGCGCGCGCAGCCCTTTAAGCAATGCTTCTTTAAACGTCCTGCCTATAGCCATAACTTCGCCGACCGACTTCATCGAAGTTGTCAGCGTCGGGTCTGCCTGAGGGAATTTTTCAAAAGTAAACCGGGGTATTTTTACCACACAATAATCTATTGTAGGCTAAAAGGAAGCAGGCGTTTCTTTTGTGATATCATTGGGAACCTCATCAAGCGTATAGCCAACTGCTAACTTTGCCGCGATTTTTGCGATAGGAAAACCGGTTGCTTTTGAGGCGAGAGCGGATGAACGGGAGACCCTTGGATTCATTTCAATAATTACCATCCTGCCGTCATTAGGATTTACCGCAAACTGGACATTACTGCCGCCGGTTTCTACCCCGATTGCCCTTATTGCTTTTATGGCATCTACACGCATTTTTTGATATTCCACGTCAGTAAGAGTTTGAATTGGAGCAACCGTAATTGAATCGCCGGTATGCACGCCCATTGGGTCAAAATTTTCTATGGAACATATAATAACGACGTTATCTTTTGTGTCGCGCATAACTTCAAGCTCAAACTCTTTCCAACCCGAAAGATACTCTTCGATTAAAACTTCATGAATAAGGCTTAAATCAATACCGCGTTTTAATATTTCCCAATACTCTTCGATATTGTAGGCAATTCCGCCTCCGGTTCCACCTAGTGTGAAAGCCGGCCGCAGCACGCAGGGTAAGCCTACGAAATTAAGTGCGTCTTGCCCTTCTTTTTCTGAATATATAGTTCGGGAACGCGGCAAGTCTATCCCTGCCTCCGACATTGCCTTTTTGAATAACTCTCTGTCTTCGGCCTTTGCTATAGCTTCTTCGTTTGCGCCGATAAGTTCAACGTTATATTTTTTAAAAATACCTTTTTTTGCGGCCTCAAACGCGACATTAAGCGCGGTTTGCCCTCCAAGCGTAGGAAGACAGGCGCAAGGCTTTTCTTTTATGATTATTTTTTCAAGCACCTCAACGGTGACGGGTTCTATATAAGTCGCGTCAGCCAAATCCGGATCCGTCATAATTGTTGCCGGATTTGAATTAAGAAGCACAACTTTGTAACCTTCTTCTTTTAAGGCTTTGCAGGCTTGCGCCCCTGAATAATCGAATTCGCAGGCCTGACTGATAATAATCGGACCGGAGCCGATGATTAAAATTTTTTCTAGATCTTTTCTTTTTGGCACGTCGCTTCGCTCCCTTGCATAGATTAACACAGATTTTGAAGCAGATGATCGCAGATAAGTCTATCTGTGATCATCTGCGATTTCTTATCTGTGGCCATCTGCGTGTTTATTTCATTAGCTTAATAAATTCTCCGAATATATATCTTGCGTCAAAAGGCCCCGGGCCTGATTCAGGATGAAATTGCACGCTCATTACGGGTAATTTTTTATGTCGCGAGCCTTCCGGCGTGCGATCATACAAATTTAAATGCGTCTGGAAAAGCTCTTTGTCGGGTATTGTCTCCGGAGGAATAACAAAATTATGATTCTGGGAAGTTATATCGATTCTTCCTGTTTCTAAATCTTTTACCGGGTGATTGCCTCCATGATGGCCGAATTTAAGTTTTTTTGCTTTGCCGCCGAAAGCAATACCTAAAATTTGATGGCCAAGACAAACCCCCAGAACTGCAACTTTTAATTCTTTGTTACGTAATTTTCCGATTAAATCTTTCGCCGTATCAATAACGTACGTAACAGCTTCCGGGTCTCCGGGACCGTTTGAAAATAAAATTCCATCCGGTTTTAATTTTAAAATTTCGGAAAGTGAAGTTTTTGCCGGAACAACAATAACTTTTTCAACCAGTTCTTTAAGGTTTCTTAAAATGGAATATTTTATGCCGCAGTCAATCGCGACAACGCTAAATTTTTGTTTTTCCACACCATCCAGCCTCCTTATACCCAAATCTTCTTCCCATTCATAAGCCCTGGAACAGCTTACCTCTTTAACCAAATCCACGCCGACAATTGAGGGGGTTTTATCCAGCTTTTGTTTTAATGTTTTTGCGTTAAAATCTGTTGTTGAAATTATGCCTTTCATTGAGCCCTTATCCCTAAGTCTTCTTGTCAGCGCCCGGGTATCAAGTCCTTCGATTGCGACAACATTATTTTCTCTTAGATAATCCCCCAGAGGCTTATTCGCGCGCCAGTTAGAGACAATTTTGCTTTTTTCTTTTACAATAAAGCCTTCGGCGCGAAGCTTTTTTGACTCTACGTCGGCAATGTTTACGCCATAATTGCCTATCAAAGGATAAGTCATGCAAACGATTTGCCCCTTATAAGACGGGTCAGTTAAAATTTCCTGATAACCGGTCATCGCCGTATTAAATACAACCTCGCCCGCAGCTTCTCCTTCTGTTCCGAAAGATTCACCGCTTAGCGTAAATCCGTCTTCTAGAAACAATATAGCTCTCATATATTATACAAGTTACTTCTAACGGTTTTCGGTAACGGCACGCCGTAGCGCTACACTAAAGCGGCGGATGCCTTTTTTTGGTATAAACGTTTGGCGGCAGACTTTGGCGCCTTTATTGTTGCTTACGCTTTTTTGAAATTCTTTTAATATAAGCGATTGCCTGAAGCGGGGTTTTCACCTGGACTACACCTTTTATCTTCCAGGTATTTATGCCAATCACACATCTATCTTCGTTGAAAGCAAAAGCAATTTCTGAAAGCGTGCCATACTTTCCTGATATCGCGACAATTATTTCCGAGGCTCTGACAACTAAAACATTCCTGGCGTAACCTAAACCTGTAGGAATTTTTATATCGACGTAAGCGTTTGCGTCCCTACCGTCTGTGGTTGGTAAAATCGCTACGGTTACGCCGCCGGCAGATTTTGCGCCCTTGCAGGCAGCTTCCATTACCCCGGTTCTTCCGCCGCAGACAAGTGTCCAACCTTCCTGCGCAATCAGCCTTCCTACTTCATGTGCAATTTTATAATCTTTCTTCGAACAAGTTGAACCGCCGATTACTGAGATGTTCATGATTATTCACTTTTTTACTATTCTCGTTCTCGAGCCTTGATCTTTCTTTTCTTCATCCCGCCTTCGCTTTATGCAGTAAAAATTTCCGGCGGAAATTTTTACTGACTCAGGCGGGATAATTCAACTACACACTTTTCCAGGCTTCTGCCTGAAAAAGCGTAAGTTTCATTACGTCCCTGGGCGGAATTGAACCGCCATTTTTGGCTTCGGAGGCCAACGCCCTATCCGTTGGGCTACAGGGACAGATTAATAACAATTTCTGTTGCGAAAGTTGCGGATATTACGGGAAGTTACGAAAGTTACTTTTAAAACACCGACCGCTTATTGTAACCTTCGTAATCTGCGTAACTTTCGTAACATTCGTAATCTTTAAGTACAGATAATATCTATCAAAGACTTAAATTGCTCTTCTAGGTATTCTTTATCTTTGGTTTTCGCGCCGGGCATGTTTTTGGAAAATAATATGCGGCCGCCCTTTGCCTTTAAAATCCCTTCTAATTCTTCCATGGCTTTCCCCTTGCCCATGCCGCTGCCATAGGTTAAAAAGCAGGCGCATTTTTTGTCGGTTAAATCTTTTACGCTTTCAAGGTACACCCGTAGCGCAGGCGCAAAAGTAAACGCCCAGACAGGAGAAGCAAAAACCACAAAATCATAAGCGCTTAACTCAAATGCCGGGTCTTGTATCTCCGGTTTGTGCTTATAGAAAGCGTCTCTACATTGCAGTAAAAATGCCTTCTCTTCTTTTGCCGGCTTTAAATCCAAAACGTCGGCGTTTATGCTTTTTTCTTTGATTTTCTTCATCAAAAATAAACACGCTCTTTTGGTATTACCGGAAAATGAATAAGAAATTATTGCTACTTTCATATTTTTTTACACAGATTAGCGTAGATGGCAAATCACAGATGACCGCAGATAATTCCATCTGCAATCTTCGGCTTTCAAACCTGTGATATCTACGTTGTCAGAATAAAGTTAATTGTTCGTTTTTCTTTTCTTCTCCGCCGCCAAAAATCTTTATTTTGCCGTATTCTCCATCATAGCCCGGTTCAATTTTAAGCCTGCCTTCTCTTACCCGTTTTATTCCTTCGGCTATTTTTTCCGGTAGTTTTGAAAAAAGTTCTTTTTCCGTAATCTTTATAAGAATATCAAACTCGGAAGGAAAATGAGACAAGGCTTCAAGATATTCTTTTTCTACGGATTTACTTTTTTTGTCTACGCCTTTTATATCGGCAATTATCTCATCCAAACTCACCATGCTTTTATAGCCGATTGCATTTTCCGGCTTAAAACCTTCGGCTCTATCCGCGAGTTCATCAACCCTGTTTAAAACTCCGCGGGTTACCGGTTTTGAACATCTCGGGCAGATGCCTTTATATTTTTTAGTTTCCTGCGGGGACAATCTTAAATTACAATTTCTGTGGCCGTCGAAATGATATTTTCCTTCTTCAGGAAAAAATTCTATCGTATATAAGAACTTATTTTTATCTTTCTTTTCCAAAACTTTTTTAATTTCATAATAACTGAGATCGCAATTAAAAACATTCGCTTCCCTGCCTATGCGGGAAGGCGAATGGCTGTCTGAATTAGAAATCAAAGAGAATCTATCCAGCGCCGACAGCCGCCAATTCATCGCAGGGTCAGAAGAAAGCCCGGTTTCCAGGGCGAATATTTTGGAAGTCTGCTTGCCGAAACAATCCTCTATCCGGTTAAATCCCGACATCGAACCGAAAAGGCTAAACCAGGGGGTCCATGCGTGCGCGGGGATAACCATACAATTTTCATCAATATCAAAAACAATACGCGCCAATTCTTCCGCGTCCAAACCAAGGATTGGGCGGCCATCGCTGGCTAGATTACCCTGTTTGCCTAATGTTTCGTTTATTTTTTCTACGGTTTTAAAAGACGGGGCAAAAATCAGGTTATGTATGCGGTAAACTTTACCTTTTTTAGAATAAATACTGCTTACCTCGGCAGTAAGTATAAAATGAATATTTTTGTGCTTGAACAATCCGTTTCCGGCATCTTCTAAATTTGCTTTTAGCTCCTGCAGCCATAAATGATGGGTAAAGTCTCCTGTGCCCATTAAAGCGATTCCCTTAAGCTTTGCCCAATCGGCAATATGCTTAACATCCATATCTCTGGATGTCGCCCGTGAATATTTAGAATGAATGTGGAAATCTGCTACAAATTCCATATCGTCTCACTTTGTTCGGCTTACACAGATTGGCACAGACCCGCCTAAATAAAAATACCAAGGTGGCGGGAGAACAGATGATCGCAGATGATTCTATCTGTGATCATCTGTGTTATTAACATAAACTATCCGCCCGTATAAAATTGTGTAATCAACAACTCCTTTAAGCGTCTTACCCAAAAATGCGCTGTTTTTTGATTTAGAAGAAAACCTGCTCTTTTTAACAACCCACTCTTTGTCTTTTGAAATTACAGTAATGTCCGCGGGTTTACCTATACCAAGAGTGCCTCTGTTTATCCCCAAAATTTTCGCGGGGTTTACGGTTATTTTTTTGACCAACTCAAACATATCCAGAACTTTCCCCTCAACAAGATAAGTAATCGCGGCAGAGAGCTCTGTTTCAAGCCCTATCACCCCGAATTCTGCCCGTTCGAACTCAATTTCTTTTTCATTTTCTGTATGCGGCGCGTGATCCGAAGCTATCGCGTCTATCACACCCTGCTTAAGCCCGTCTCTTATCGCCGAAACGTCTTCTTTCGTCCTTAGCGGCGGGTTCATTTTTAAATTTGGATCGTAGCTCCATACGGCTTCTTCGGAAATCGAAAAATAATGCGGTGCGGTATCAGCGGTTACCGCAACTCCTTTCTTCTTCGCTTTAGCAATTATTTCAACTGACTCAAGGCAACTCACATGGGTAATATGGATAGGCGCGTCTATTTTTTCTGCAAGTTCGATATCCCGCCTTACCCTTTTATGTTCTGATTC
>JALOBR010000090.1 GCA_023228195.1 Candidatus Omnitrophota bacterium | reverse complement strand
AAAATCCGGTAAATAATTGGGGTGATATCGATGCCGGCTACAATCTTTCAAAAGCCAGTAAATTAACTTTTTGGGCTAAAGGCGCGAAAGGCGGAGAGCTAATTGATGATTTTAAGGTAGGCGGTATTGGCGGAAAATTTGCTGATTCTGATAGCGTTGGCACAGGGATGGTTACGCTGAATAAAGAATGGACCAAATATACCATTGACCTTACCGGAAAAAATATATCAAACATAATAGGTGGTTTTTGCTGGGTAGCGAATATGGATAATAATCCCGGAGGAATAGAGTTTTATCTTGATGAAATCAAGTTTGAATAATCCGGTGTATAGGCTAGAGCGTTTTTGTTTAGTATGAAAAAATATGAAATCCTTGAACACACCGCAGATATACGGGCCAGGATTTTTGCAAGAAAAAAAGAAGATTTGTTTGTAAATTCAGCTATTTGCCTTTTTGGGCTTTTAACAGATAAAAAAATTACGGCTGAAAAAATAAGGCATATAGAATTAAGCGCGGCGAAATTAGATGACTTGCTTATTTTTTGGCTAAATGAATTGATTTCGGTCTTTTACAGCTATAAATTTTTACCAGTTGATTACGCGGTGTCAATTGATGATTCCCCTGGCGCGCAGAAGCTCGTTGCCAAGATTGCAGGGGGCGATTTTGATCCTTACGATAGCAAAAATGTAAAATCAGAGGTAAAAGCTGCTACCTACCACAACCTAAAAATCGAAGAAGATAGAAACGGTTTCATAGCGGAAATTATATTTGACGTGTAAGCGAAGGGGGTGCGTATGAAGAATCTGGTAATTTTTGTTTTTTGTTTTCTTTTTTGTTTTTCCGCGCGCGCGCAGGAAAATGTAGAACTTACGGTTTACAACCAGAATTTTGCTTTAGTAAAGGATCAACGCAGCCTGGATTTAAAAAAAGGATTGAATAAAGTAGACTTCAAAGACGTAGCTTCCCTTATCGAGCCGACTTCGGTTCATTTTGTTTCTTTAACCGCCCCGGATTCATGTTCTATCCTGGAACAAAATTACGAATATGATTTGATGAGTTCCGAAAAGCTTCTTTCCAAATATATCGATAAAAACATAAAAATTGTAACCAAAGACGCAAAGACATACGAAGGAACGCTTTCAAGCTTCGATAGCGGTAATATCGTTCTTTCCGGCCAGGATGGTTTAAGCATGATTGTCCGGCCTGATAATATCGCTCAGATAAGTTTCGATAAAACCCCGGAAGGCCTTATTACAAAACCAACACTTGTCTGGGAAATAGAAAACGAAAAAGCTGGCAAACATTTAACCGAAGTATCATATCTTACCGGCGGCGTAAACTGGCTTGCGGAATACGTGACTGTTTTAGACAAAGACGATAAAAAGATCAGCCTTGATGGCTGGGTAAGTATGACCAATGCAAGCGGAGCAAGTTATAAAGATGCGAAGTTGAAACTTATCGCTGGCGATGTGAGGCGCGTTCAGCCGCAGGCGAGTATTAGAAACGCAGTCATGTATGAAAAAAAGTCTTTGGATGCTTCCGCGCCTCAATTTCAGGAAAAAGCATTTTTTGAATATCATATGTATACTTTGCAAAGAAAAGCTACTCTCAAAAATAATCAGATAAAGCAGATTTCTTTACTTTCTTCAAACGATGTACCAGTCAAAAAACTTTTTGTGTATGACCCGGTGGATTATTACGGTTGGAATTGGTATCATTACGATAATAACCAAAGCACAAAAGAACAAAAAATAAAAGTTAAAATTGAACTTATAAACAGTAAGCAAAATAATTTGGGAATGCCTTTGCCGAAAGGAAAAGTAAAAGTTTATAAAAAAGATGATGACGGAAGTTTACAATTTGTGGGAGAAGACCAAATTGACCATACCCCCAAGGATGAAACTATAAAATTATATTTGGGGGATGCTTTTGATGTTGTGGGTGAGCGTAAAAGAACGAATTACCGGTCCGGTAATAATTGGGCCGAGGAGAGCTTTGAAATAAGTTTACGTAACCACAAGGACAGCAACATTGAAATTAATGTTATTGAACATATGTGGCGTTATTCAAACTGGAAAATAACCGATAAATCTCACGAATTTACCAAAAAAGACGCGCAAACTATAGAATTTAAAGTTCCTGTAGCAAGAAACGGGGAAACAAAAGTAACTTATACGGTTAGATATTGGTGGCGATAGAACGTGGGGCGTAAGACGTTGGATTTAGGACGTGGATAAATGGCCGAGATTAGTTTTGAAAGAATCGATGATTTTCGGTTTAGAATCCCGAAAAGTTATAAGCCGGGAATGCGTGTGGATGGAATTATTTACGCGACCGAAAAGCTTCTTTCCGGGGCAAAAAATGATAATGCTTTTGAACAGGTTGCGAATGTAGCATTTTTGCCGGGAATTGTTAAACATTCTTTGGCAATGCCTGATATACATTGGGGCTATGGTTTTCCTATCGGAGGAGTTGCGGCTACAGACCCGGATGATGATGGAGTAATTTCGCCCGGTGGCGTGGGGTATGACATAAACTGCGGCGTGCGTTTACTAAGGACTAATTTAACCCTTGATGACGTGCAAGGGAAAATTTCTAATATAGTAAATAAACTATATCAAGATGTTCCCTCCGGCATAGGCTCAACCGGTGATGTTAGGGTTTCGGTTAAAGAGGAAAGAAGAGTTTTACTTGATGGAGCGAAATGGGCAGTTGCGCAAGGCTTTGGAGTAAAAGAAGATTTGGAGTCTTGCGAGGAATTTGGAGCCATAGAAGGAGCTGATCCTGATAGCGTTTCCGAGCGTGCATACATAAGGGGCAAGGAGCAGACAGGCACATTAGGAAGCGGAAACCATTTTCTTGAAGTCCAGGTTATCAATGATGTGTTTGACGCTAAAATAGCGGAAAAATTTGGCTTAAGGTTAGGTCAAATCACAGTTATGATTCATTCGGGCTCCCGTGGATTGGGCTATCAGGTGTGCGATGATTACGTAAGGCAAATGATTGGTTGCCTTAGCAAATACGCGATAAATGTGCCGGATAGACAGCTTGCTTGCGCGCCGGTAAATAGCCCGGAGGCAAAGAAATATATCGGCGCAATGCGCGCGGCAGCAAATTATGCCTGGGCAAACAGGCAGGTTTTAATGCATCTTACGCGTTTAGTTTTCGAGAAAGTTTTTTCCAAGAGCTGGCAGTCTTTGGGTATGGATTTAATTTATGATGTTGCGCATAACATAGCAAAATTCGAAAAACATATCGTTGACGGTAAGAGCAAGCTTTTGTGCGTGCATCGAAAAGGCGCAACGCGTTCCTTCGGCCCGGGTCACCCTGAACTTCCGGAAAAATATCAAGAAACCGGCCAGCCGGTAATTATACCGGGGGATATGGGAAGGGCTTCGTATTTGTTGGTTGGTACTAAAAAAAGCGAAGAAGAAACTTTCGCAAGCACCTGTCACGGGGCCGGCAGGGTTTCTTCGCGCCATGAAGCGTTACGTAATATAGACATAGACGTTCTTATGAAGGAGCTTAAGGTTAAAGGCATAGAAGTTAGGGCAACCGGGAAAAAAACTATTGTCGAAGAGGCGCCTTCAGTGTATAAGAATATAGATGATGTTATAGAGGTTGTGCAGGAAAGCGGCATTTCCCGTAAGATTTGCAGGATGCGGCCTTTATGTGTTGTTAAAGGTTAATGACAATTCGACCATGCAATTTCTCTCCTATGAGAAAAATTGCGGTCTCATTGGAATTAATCCCGCCGGAGTCAGTGGAAAATTTCGCAGAAAATTTCCACTGTATATAGCGAAGGCGGGAAAGGAATAATATGTTAGACCCTAAATTTATAAGAGAAAATCCGGATATAGTAAGGCAGGCTTTAAAAGATAGGAATGATAAATTCGATTTGGATGCTTACTTGTCTTTAGATGAAGAGAGAAGGCGGCTTATGCGTCAAATAGAAGAATTATTTGCGCTTCAAAATAAGATTGACGCTGAGATGAAAATAATTATTAAGGAAAGGAAAGATCCTGCTTCAAAGATTGCGGAAGGCAGAGAAATAAAAAAGCAGATTAGTGAATTGGATAAAACCTTTAACGAATTAGAGGTCAGGTTTAAAGACCAATTATTGAGGATTCCGAATGTCCCGCATACCTCCATACCAAAAGGACATCCGTCAAATAATAAGATTATTAAAGAATGGGGAAATAAGCGTAAGTTTGATTTTAAACCGCTTGAACATATTGCCATTGCGGAGAATCTGGATATTATTGATTTTAAGCGTGCCACCAAGATAAGCGGCTCAAATTTTATTTTATTTAAAGGCGCCGGCGCGCGGCTTGAGAGGGCATTGATTGGTTTTATGCTTGATTTGCACACGCAAAAACACGGGTTTAAAGAAATATCTCCCGCGTTGCTGGTTAACCGCGATTCGATGCGCGCAACAGGCCAGTTACCTAAGCTTGAAGAGGATATGTATAGGCTTAAGGATGATGATTTTTTTCTTATTCCGACCGCGGAAGTGCCTGTTACTAATATCCACAGAGATGAAGTCCTGCATGAGGAGGATTTGCCGATTTATTATACTGCCTATACCGCATGCTTTAGAAGAGAAGCTGGCTCTTACGGAAAAGACACAAAAGGCTTAACCCGGGTACATCAGTTTGATAAAGTCGAGCTTGTTAAGTTTGTAAAACCTCAAGATTCCTATAATGAGCTTGAGAAATTGCTTGTAAATGCCTGTACGGTTTTGGAATTACTTGATATTCCTTACCGGATACTTGAGCTTGCAACCGGAGATATCAGCTTTGCTGCTGCAAAATGTTACGATATCGAGATTTATGCGCCAGGAATTGAAAAATGGCTGGAGGTGTCAAGTTGCAGTAATTTTGAGGATTTTCAGGCGCGACGCGCAAGTATTCGTTATAAAGAAAAAGAAACCGGAAAACTTAAATTTGTTCATACTCTAAACGGTTCAGGGGTTGCGTTGGCGCGCCTGGTGGTTGCTATCCTTGAAAACTATCAGCAAGCCGATGGTGCAATCACAATACCTGAAGTTTTACGGCCATATATGGGCGGGACAGAAAAAATTTCTTAATAATTTATAAGAGAGAGGTGTGGAATGGATGAAAAAGTAACAAAACAAAATTCTTTCTTTACTTTAATTAAGTTTTTTCTTTTTTTGATTATATTTTGTTTCGTGGTCGCGATAAGCAAAGAATTTTTCAAAGAAATAAGGGCGCAGGAAGGGCTTAATATAAATATTCTTTTTTTCTCGGCACTTTCTGCTTTTTCATTTTACACCTTTCTTGTTGATTTAAACGGAATTTATAAAAAGATACAGAATTTTTTCTTCCATTCATCGTTTCTTTCATATCTTGTGCCGTCGTTTCTTATTCTTTTAAGCCTCGGTTATTTTATACTTCCAAAAGCGTTTAACTTGGAAATTGATAAGGGAATCTTTATCTTCCTTGGCGGTTTTGTTTTTACATCACATCTTATTTTCATCGCGCGGGAGAGTAAAGGTAAAAATTTCGCCAGTGTCATAAACTATTTGTTTAATTTCAG
>JALOBR010000011.1 GCA_023228195.1 Candidatus Omnitrophota bacterium | reverse complement strand
GGAAGTATATTTATGAGATTAATAAGGATATTATCAAAAATCCGAATAAGCTAAAAGCGGGAAAGAAGATTTTAATACCGGTTGAATAGAAAATTAAAATTAGGAACAAAAACGCTGACCGTAGCGCGGCTATTGTCAGCGTTCTTTTATGTATATTTCATAGTTTTTTTATTTTTAGGAAATGGTAAATGTAATTAAAAGATATTGCCTTTTTTGTTATATTGCTTTAAAATGAATCTACCTATGCAAATTGTAACTATCCTTATTTTCGCATTTGTGGTATTTACTCCCGGCAGTTTTACCTATGCAGTAGAGCAAACGATAGGCGATACGATAGTAGAAACCGGATACTGCGACAGGGATATTACGCCGTTTTTAGAAACGGCAGCGGCTAAATGGGGAAAGTATTTTGTTAGGATATACGGCGAATGTGATAACGGGCACATATCAATAAGAATGGATTCAAACGCATCCGCTGAAACATTTAATGAGATTAAAAAAACAAGTTTTTCTTTTGCAAAGGAACTGGCGCTTATATTTCCTTTGTATACCGCTCAGGTTGAAGTTTTTCCCGCGGAAGTTGAAAAATCCTGGCATATTATCAGGTGGAAGACAGGCAGTGGAGAAATAATTTCCTATCAGGAAAATTAACCGGATTACCACCCATAATCTTCAGTAAATATTTAAAAAAAATAATATAGTGCGTTCGGGAAAACGTTTTCAGAGTTGTTGTTGTCGGGTTTGTTTTGCTGCCGATTATATGTTATTTTGTAAGTAGTTATATTTTAAAAGGGGGGTGCTATATGAAGATATCAATATTTGTCGTGTTTCTTCTGGTATTTTCTTGCGGCATTTCACACGAGACTTTCGCAGAATATTATGAATCAGTGGGTAAGGAGCTTCCAATGGGCGGGCCTTATTCATGGCAAAAGCTTGGTATCGCTCTTAACGAAAAAACCAGCGATGATTTAATATACGCCTATAGGATGCGGGATAAAAGCGCATTTACGGCAGTATTAGAATCTTACGATGTGTTAAGAGTTGCTAAGGATACCAGGGTGCTTGTGCTTGATGAAGAACTTTTAAAAGGCCGCGCGCGCGTTGTGATCACTAATGGAATATATAAGGGCATGTCCGGTTGGGTTCCTATTGAATGGATTAAAGTAAGTAACTGGAGTTGTCCTTCCCGTGAGGAAGCTGAAAAGAACAATATCTGAAATTTTTGTTTAATTGTATACCCACATTTTCATTGAAAAAAATTTTACAGGTAGTATTATTATCAAAGATGTGGATATATCGTTTGAATTTTTAAAGCGGCTCGTTTATATGAGCCGCTTTTTGTTTTAGGCACAGATTGGCACAGATGAAAATCATAGACAGTCGCAGATGATTTTAAAATCACAATTTCTAATACACAAATTATAAACAAATCACAATACCAAAATCACAATGACCAAAACTTTTGATTCGTCTGTGATTTTGGAATTTGGTATTGTATATTGTTTGTGGTTTGTGCATTGCATATTGTGATTTAAGCATCTGCGATTACCCGCTTACAAATTTGGATAATCTGTGTAATAAAAAGGGGAGGGTAATTAATGAAAAAGATTCTATTTATTTCAGGATGCCTGCTGTTTGTGTTAAGTTTATGCAGTTATGCACAAAGCGCTTATGACGGCAATGAATGGAAGTTGTTGAACAGGTATATAGAGGCGAGAACAATGCGTAAAACTCTTCTTCAGGGTATTTGTGAAGGGGCTCAAGTTATGCAAAGCGAACGCGCAAAACAAGTTTATTCTGTCGGTAATTATGACCAGCTTGTTTCGATGATTGATGATTTTTATAGCGAAGAAAAAAATCTGTCCATACCGGTTACCCACGCTTTATTTATAGCCTCTTTAGAGCTTAAAAATAAGCCGAAAAGCGAAATTGAAGAAGCTGTAAAAAAAATTCGGCAGGGTTATAGAATGCAGTTTATGAAAGAAGAAGCAAAATAAAAAAATAATTGCTTTTAGGGTTATTTTTTTTATATAAGTTGACATAAGAAACGGATATGATAAATTAAAAATTAATGATAGAGCAACGGCAACATCTTAGAATAAGCAAGTCGGCAATCGTGCGTTTTAGGCTTTCAGGAAGTCATTTGGGCATGTCTTCCAGGTGCGAAGATATTTCCGAGGGGGGCATGCGCCTTGCTGTTCTCCAAAGGCTTGATCTAGGCATGACCCTTGATTTGAATTTCAAATTGGAGGATTATGCGGATTTGATTTCCGCTAAGGCAAAAATAGTGTGGCAGGACATAAGAGATAACAGCTATTACCCTTTTGCGGTAGGTTTAAAGTTTTTCAAAATAACCGCTGCTGACAGTAAAAAAATGCATGATTACGTAAGTAAGGCAATTTGTAAAGAAGATCCAACAAATGCCCCCGGAACCAACCGCTAGGGCTACTTTAGCTATCTATATGCATCACGGGATAAAGAAAAGCATAACAAGGGAAAGCGTCCTGTTCCTAGTATTACTAATTGGAATTATCTTTATTTCCTTGGCGCAAAATTACAAGGCAATGGCTGCCGTAGACCAGCCTGTTAAAGGTTTTTTTGCCGGCAAACTTTTTGTAGCTATCCCTGACGGTAATAATCAGTTCTTTGAAAGTAAAAAACAATCATATATAGCAAAATCCTTGTTGTTATACAAGGCGGGATGGGTGTTGTTATGTTCATATTTTTTATACGCAGCCATTAGATTGGTTGTTTGGACAGTTAGAATCATAAAAAACAAATACCACAATAAACATTTGGCAGAAGGAGGTTTTAGTATGAATGTTTGGATAAAACAAAATTGGTTTAAAGCCGGGGTATTATCAGCACTTGTTATTATGAGTCTTTCGGTTTCCTATTATTTCGTTGTATTCTTGCCTAACAATCAGAAACATTCTATTGAATCAACATCAAAATCAGCAGCCGAGATTTTGGAGTTAGGAACCAAATGTTCTGTGGCTGCAAGCGGATTTTTTAAAGAGAATGGATTTGACCCTAAGAATTGCGGATTCCAAAATCACTATAACAGTAAATTGAACAAATGTTTTATAAATATAAAGTCCGCAAAAATGGGAGAAGACGGACATTTAGTTTTTCATAAGGAATTGTACGATGTTTATAGCCGCAAGAAGTATGGTGAATATTCCTGGAAATCAGAAGAAGGAAAAAATTACTGGGAAATTAAACCGTCTACCTGTTTTGCGTTAGATAAATCTTGTTATGCCATTGAAGATTACGAGATTTTTGTGAAAGCATATATGGAGGAATAGACCGCTCCGAACCTTAAAATCCTCTTGCCTAAACAAGCTGCTATGCTATAATTCTCTACATTGCGAAGAGTATTTAGTCGCTGTGTTTTAGATCGTGCTATACTTTCGATGGCGAGGAAATCTTAACTCGAGATTAGCCCATCTAGACCAAAGTTGAACATAGCAGGTAGTTTATCTTTGATAAAAATATAGCCCTGCAAAGGGTTTTTCACAAGTGCCGAGGTAGCTCAGTCGGTAGAGCGATGGACTGAAAATCCATGCGTGGGGAGTTCGATTCTCTCCCTCGGCACTGTATTTTTCCGAAGCTTTCAGAGTTGTTTGTCGGCTTAAAAAGTTTAAAGCCTGCGATTGACATAAAATAACTTTTGCGCTGCTTATTAAATGAAACTAAAAAACCTATCTGTTTTTTTCCTGCCTACAACGAAGAAGTAAATATTGTTCAAACCATAGAAAACGCATTCAAGGTTATTCCTTTATGCTTGTTGGCTGGGCGTTTGGTAAATTATTTAAGAAATTAATAATTCCTGTTACGTTTTTTTTTAAGCATCGCCGCTTTAGTGTATTTATCCGGAACCAGAGGTGTTTTTAATCTTGATTATACACCTGGAACCAAAAGGATAGCTAATATAGCAAAAGACGCCGCCAAAGGAGCAAAACCGCTGCTTTATCGAGTAGGTGATCCTGCGATGCAATTTTATTGTCTTCAAGATTGCGAAAATCTTCCGGATGCTCTTGGTTTTAAAGAGTTGTCTAAAATCAAAGGTAGATATGTTATTTTAGAAAGAGAAGCCTTTGATAGCTTTAAGTAACCAGACAAAGTAAATCTTTTGATAATAGAACAAAGCTCGGCATTTATCGTAGCCTATAACCAGTGATGAATTAAGCCTTTACTGTGCATTAGGGGTGTTAAGGCGGGCTGTACGTGTTGTTGCGTCGCTTATGTTTTGTGATATAATAAAAAATAAGGGGAGGGAGATCATGAATAAAAAAGGATTATTTATTGTGGTTTTGTTAGGTTTTGTTTTATGCTGCCCTGCGTTTTTAACGGCTCAGGAAGGTAAAAAGAATAAAGAACCCTCACAAAAGGTTCAAAAGGGTATAGAGTATTTATATACAGGCAAAAGAGATAAGGCGCGCGAATTTTTTTCAGGTGCAGCAGCTTCAGACCCGGGCGATGGTGACGCATGGTTTTATCTTGGTTTATCTTATTATGACGAGAATAAGCTTATAATTGCAAAAGATTATTTTGAGAAAGCGAAAGAACTTTATAGGGCAAGAGGGGATAAGGAAGGCCAGTCCCGAGCGCAGGATTTTGTTAATATCCTTACTTGCGGTCCTAAATAGTAATAGCGAACAGGACAATAGCAAGATCAATGAGCGAATCAGGAAATTTAATGGGATATAAATTCCTTAAAAATGGGGGGGTTAGTATGAAGATTTATAGCTTATTGTTGGTTTTCGTTTTTTCCTTAATGTTTGGTTGTAGTGTTGGTTTCTGCCAGGAGAACGTAACTATAACCACTTATTACCCTGCTCCTTTCGGAGTTTATGTAACTTTAAGGACATTGAATGGCCCCAACGAAGTTATATTAAATAACGATGGAGGTAATCCGAATATAGAATTAAGACGGACCGTTGCCGGTGGAACGCCTTATATAGATTTCACAAATGATCCTGGCACCGATTATGATTTCCGTTTTATTCTGCAATCTGATAATCAGATGTGGCTTCGGGGCGGGACAACGACTGCCGCACTTGACAACGGTACGCCGGGAATAGTAAGAACCGGTGAGCTTTGGGTTTGTCAGGGATATTAATTAAATGTTGGGCAGAAAACAGATTCTTATCAAAGGTAAAGGTTGGGTTAAATTAACGCTAAACCCGGGAATTTATCCACTTTCGACTATATACTCTGCGGGATATACATTTCTAGACAAAGCTTATATTTACATAGATAAAGAAAGCAGTGGTAAGTTGGTAATTTGGATTTTTCCCAAAGATAAGAAAGCTAAATTAAATAGTTTAGGAATGGATTTTTATAACGAACTGCTCAATTATGCCCACTACTTTACCAGCCTAAAGGCTAACGCCGATACGCTTAAAATATTGATGCAAAAAGCATTGTTTTCTGCCGCGCCTTCTTTGGTTACGGAAGCGGCCACCAAAGAGATTGATGAATTAATTTGTTCATTAAGTAATTCGGACAAGAATAGTAATGTTTCAAAAAAACATGCACCCCTTTTTGCAAAAACGCGGAAATAGTTTTTTTGTAAGGTTGCACAGAAAATTATATAAAAAAGAACTTCTTGTCCGTATCAAAGAAGAAAAACCGGATTTTGTGCGCGCGGTTATGTCTCGCGGAAATTATTATTTAGTAGAATTAATGGTAAATGAAGAAACTGAATATTTTGCTTTCTTAAATTATTTAATTAGCTTAAATCAAGAGATATGACAAAAGACTTTGCGGTAATTCCTTTTAATTCAGGCGCTATCGCGGATAAATACTTGATATCCAACATGTTGGGAGGATGGGATATCTTAGGCGAGAATGATTTTAAGCTATTCAGTTCTTTAAAGTGTAACAGGGGCACCCCATTGTTTAACCGTTTATATGAAAGGGGCCTTATCGCCGATGAACGTAATTTTAACAGATTACTTGAAGACCACAGAAACCTAAATAGCAATCTCTTCTATGACGCATCGCTGCACATCGCAGTTATTACTACGCATTGTAACCTACGCTGCAGGTATTGTCAGGCGCATGCCGCACGCCCGGAACACATGAGTTTAAAGGTCGCCCGTCGCACTGTGCAATGTATCGCTGAGAGAAAAACCCCCTACATTACTTTAGAATTTCAGGGAGGCGAATCGACTCTTAATTGGAATGTTCTTGTTTTTCTGACAAAAAGCATCCGCAAGTTAGAACGCAATAATAGAAAAATTGATATTACGCTAATAAGCAATCTTACAGCGTTAAATGCTAAGAAAATGCAATTTTTTAAAGATTATAGCGTTAATATATGCGCTTCTTTGGATGGCCCGAAACATATTCATGACCAAAATAGAATTTTTGGTAATGGTAAAGGAACTTATGACGTAGTAATTCGCAATATTAAAAAATTGCGTAAACAATTTAAGAAATCGGTCAATTTTTTGCCTACCATTACAAAGTCCTCACTTTGTGCTTTTAAAGAAATCATTGATGAATATGTAAGATGGGGTGCAACAAGTATTGCGCTTAGGCCGGTAAATCATTTGGGCAATGCCTGTAGCAATTGGCGTAATTTAGGGTATTCAGCTGAGGAGTTTATGACATTCTATAAAAACGCATTGGATTATATTCTTGAGCTTAACAAAAAAGGGATTTTTATACGTGAGCGGATGGCTAAAGTAATCCTTCAAAAAGTTTTTAACAAAGAAGACCCATATTATGTCGACATGATGAGCCCTTGCGGTGCAGGAAGGGGACAAATTGTATACATGCCGGATGGCAGCTGTTATCCTTGCGATGAGGCGAGAATGGTTGGCGGGAAGATGTTTAGGCTGGGTAATATTTTGAACGAAACTTACGAAACACTGGTAAAAAAAGAAAATCTGCTGCATCTTCTTGAAACATCAGCGATAAATTTGTGGGATTATGCTTCTGTGCTTTCTCCCTGGATAGGGGTTTGTCCTGTCCTGAACTACACGGAGCAAAAAAACTTTGTTCCAAAAATACACTGTTCTTTTATCTATAAAATCCACGAATTCCGATTCAAATATATTTTTGAAAAAATTGCCAAGGGGGGTCAGGATTTAGAAATATTAAAAAGCTGGGTTGCTAAAAAGGAGGGTGAAAATGAAAAAGAGTAAGGATAAGAAAAAGGGAAGAACTTTTAAGAAAAGTATAAAACATTTTATAAAGGATGAGGATGGCTTTATCGAGAAAGAAAAAATAATTAAAATCGGCCTGGGAACAATTTCCGCCCTGACGGTTGTTGGTTCTTTGACTGCGCCAAAACAGGCGTATGCCGAGCATACTGATAGTCCAGCCGGAAAGTACATGGATGAAGAAGCAGTTCCTGGTACTACGTGTTCGCGGTTGGTGGTTCGGGATCATACACACGGAAACCATGATAGCGGAAAATAAAACTATCGTGTTTTAATTTTTGAATTTATCAGCCAAGGCAATAGATATTTTGCTGTAGCCGGATTTATATCTAAATTATGCGATTGTAGCTGGTTGTTTAATAAAAGGAGGCCGTCATGAGGAAGTATGTAATGTTGGTTTTGTTTCTTTTCTTTCCTCTTGTCCTGCTATCGCAGGATAAACAAGACAATGCAAGATTAGGTAAAGCAATCGCCGAAAGCGGCGAAAACAGTATAATGCCTGTTACGCCCCAGGAAGCTCCTTTTGACTTAGAAAGGGAAGTTAAATTCGGTAAACTAGTGATTAAAAATAATGGTTTTGCAAAAGCTTTTCAAGCATACAAAGCGGTAAGAAATGAGAATCTTTCCTCCTGCGGTGTATCTGGTGAGTGTAAAGCGGTGGCCCCGGCACTACTTGCGATACGCTATACTGGAGAAGGCCGGTGCGGAGATATAAAAGATGCGTCGTTGCAACAGCTTTGTATGGCAATTAATTCCAATAATTGTGCGGTAGCGCCTGGAAACAAGAAAAAATTTTGCCAAAGCTTTTTAGACAATGATGTTAACGGTTTGGTGGCAGCATCTACCAGCTTGGAGATAGTAAGTTCTCTCGGTTTCCCGGTAAAAAAACCCGAAGCAGCTTTAATGTTAGGTATATATAATGGTTTTAAATATTATAGCGTTATGGCATGTGAAAAATACACCAATAAGGAAGAGATGCCTTTATCGAGAAAACTGGCCTGCAAAGTAATATTTTCTTCAAATGCAGACAGGGAGGCAGATGATTTAACGAGTGACTTAGCTCTATTTTTTGTTACACGCTATAGATCCAAGCCTGAACTTTGCGATTCTATTGTTGACGCTTCGATAAAAAACGCATGCGTTGACGAAAAAATTAAGGATTTACGGGATATTTGGTGATTAGTTATTTAAAATATCGTTACTAGTTTTATCTAAGATTGCGTAGTGCTGTTATTACAAGTTCTAGAAATTTAGTGGTGCTTAAGGCCGCCCCCAGCAGCATAAAAGGGGCGAATGGTATACGAGTATATTTATTTTTTTCTGAAGAAAGAATATAGGCAAGAATAAGAGTGATTATTGAATATCCCGCAGTATACTTTATGAAATCTGCGATTTGTTGCAGCGAAATGATTTCTGGCATAAATAGTGATTTTAATATCACACCGATAATCAGCACAGAGATAAGTAGCGTTATGTATCTAGTCCTTGCCACTAATCGATATATCAGATAGGTGAATAAAATAAAACCAAAAAATGCTGCGGTATTGTCATGGGGGGCATAGTTTAAAATAAGCGGCCCGACAAAGAAAGATAAAGAAAAAAGAATAACCCACGTTTTAGCGAAAGTTATAAGGCTTCTCTTCGAAGTCATATATTTAAAAAAATCCTTTTTGTGGTAAAGAATATCCTTAATCAATAAAGGTAATATAGCAAGAAAGCTTGTTAAAAAAATATTAGCAAAGAGCGTAAAGCAGGGTAAAAATAAAGCGTAGGAATTTTTGTTTGGTATCAAAAGGAAGGAATAAAGGAAAAATAATTTTGCGTCGCCTGCTTTCCATGTGCCAAGAACATAAAGAATAAATCCTAATAGTAACCCGACGGCAAGATTAACGGCTATAGCTAAAGATAGCTTGAATATTCCCATAGTGATGGATGCACCATATATGACGATTGCTATGCTTAAGATGGCAATAAGATGGGTGTTTTTAATTTTACCATTTTTGATATCGGTATAGGTGGTTATTATCCCGGTAGCAGCTATTAAAAGATAAGTATATATAAGCATACTATTAATTCTTTTGCCGGAATTCCACGGCCGACACCCGTATAGGCTCAAGAATATTTAAACGCATTATAACATGTAGAGTTATTGATGAATAGCAATAAAGAATTTGATTCTTCCGGCATTGACCTTGCGCGCGCCAATAAAAATGATTTAAAATTACTTGTGGCGTTTTCAAAACGGATGCGCCGCCAGAATATTAAGATTCTCCCGGTTGACGGAACTGAAATATTTGAAAAATACCGCGATTACGACAATATCGACGAATTAAATCTTTTTATTCTAAAATACGGAAAATCCATAATAGGTTGTGCCGGGTATCTTTCGTTCAATGGGTTATTGGGTGGTAAAAAGATCTCCGGGATTGTTGCAAGCTCCGGCATAGTCGATCCTGCCTATAGAAAGTTGTTCCCTACCGCCACTGTGTTATTGGGGCGCAGCTATAAGACGATAGTTTTCAGGCGAAAGCTGTTTACATTATTTTTCCCGTTCGATGAAGAAATGTCGTTAGCTTACAAAAAGAGGCCTTTCGAGCATTTTGCTCATATTTATCAGTTTACTAATCCTTTTATCGCTAAAATTAAGCCGACGGTAAAATCTTCTTTAATAGAGATAAAAAAAATTAATTGTTTTGACAAAAAGGAGACAAACGCATTCTTTAAGAGAGTTTCTGCCCAACACTATTTCCTGATGCATACTGATAGCGATTTTTTAAACTGGAAATATGCCAACAACCCCTATCGTAGATTTACAATATTAACAGCAGTTACGCAGGCTAAATTTGTAGGCTATATCGTCGCTGAAAGAATAGGTACGGATATCTATATCGTAGATATGGTTGTAGATTTAGATTATCCATCGGCAACCTTGCGTTTGATGTTTAAGTCTTTTAGCTATTTTGATACCGAAACCGCAGTAAACACTATTTTTTGTACCGCCCATAAAAGCTATATAGATATTTTAAAAAAAGCAGGTTTCTTTTGTTCCTGGAAACGCGAGTGCCTTTTCTTTCCGGGAGGGCTGGATTTTTTTAAAATTAGCAAAGATAGTTTTTATTCCTCAAATAAAGGGTCGTATCATTTTAATGGTTTTGCCAGGCACTTGTATTGATATCATAAAGGCGTAAATATAAAAACGTTATGAGACATATTGTGACAGGAATTTCTCGTGTTACAGCCGAAAAAAATCAGGAGCTTATATGCCTTGAGGAGTCAATGCGCAGAGCCCTAATAGACAGTAATATTGAAATAACCGACAATAATCGGAGCAATATCGGTATTTTTCTGGGAACAACGTTTAGTAACTTTTGCATAAGGAAAAATAATTTTGATAAACTTGATAAGCTAGGCATGCGCGCAGTTAACCCGGCAGATTTTCCTCGGCTGCTTATTTCTTATTTAGGAGGTTGCCTTTCTATTAAATTCGGCACAAAAGGAGCGCTTGGCGTTTTATCTTCCGGGCAATCCAGCGGTTTAGATGCTTTGCAGCAGGCTTTGTTTTTTTTACAGAGAGACAAAAAGAATATTGCTTTTGTGATTGATTTGGATGAGAGTTGGGAAGAAAAAAAATCCTTTATGGCAAACGGCAGCGTATGCTTTGTTTGTGAGAATATGGATTCAAAAACCCGCCGAAAAGTTTACGCCGAGATTCTCAGGATTGAAAGCTTTTTTGAAAAGAAAAATAAAATTTCAGGGATTTGTAAATGCATACAAAAAACATTGGAATTCTGCTTACCTAAAAAAGCCGCGTCACAATATTTTTATAGCTCTCAGCCGTTAAATAACAGGAAATATATATTGGAAAATAACGCTTTGCAGTATATTTATAAGGATAAAAAAAATAAACTTTTTCCGGCAAAAAATACGGCAAACTCAAGCTTAAAAGTGCTTTATGATAACCTTAAAAGTAAAATTTTTGTCAATTCGCGGCAAAATAATTTGCCTATATCGTTATTTCTTAATATAGGTAACGATGCAAACAGTATCTGTGTGGCTACCCGGATTTTTAAGGCTACGTTAGAATAACAAAAAGGAGTTTTATGGCAAAAGAAAAACCCGCAAAGAAGCAAGCATCAGGCGACATTGTTGGTGACGAAAGAAAGGAAATAATAAATATAATCAGTAAGCTTGCCAAAATCGCAGAAGAAACAATAGATAAAAACAGCGGTATGCATTTTACGGAATCCGGCATTGATTCATTTGCGTTAGTTGAGATAATTTTTGAAATAGAAAACAAATTTAACATAAATATACCGCAGGACAGCTTAGTTACCATTAAAAGTGTTGATGATTTGGTTAAGCTTGTTAAGGTATTACGTAAAAAATGAGGAATATTTAAATAATTTTATGGCCGAGAGAGTTGTTATTACAGGATTAGGGGCTGTGTCTTCTTTGGGGCAAACCGTAGAAGATTTCTGGTCAAATCTAATCCAGGGAAAATCAGGAGTAAGCGAGATTACTTCATTCGATACTTCGCGCTTAGAGCGTCATTACGGAGGAGAGATAAAAAATTTTGTAATGCCGGATTCAAATGGCTTACGCAATATTAATAAGTTTACACGCACGCAACAATTTGCTATTTCATCTTCGTCCCAGGCGTTAAAAGATGCAGGAATAAAAAAATCTAAAGACGCCGGATTAATTATAGGAACAATTGTAAGCGGAGTAGAGTATGTAGAAAAAAAAGACAAAAAATCTACTAATTACCCAGCATATAAATGCGCAGCAGCCGTGTTTGAAGCCTTACGGTTAGGTAAAAGCGCTTTTACTATATCAGGCGCATGCGCTGCAGGAAATTACGCGATCGCGCTTGCCTACGAGAGAATAAAGAATGGCTATGAGGATTATATTATTGCAACCGGCGTGGATTATTTTGCCCTGGGAACATTCATAGGTTTTTATAAGCTTTTTTCCCTTGCTCCCCTAAAATGCCAGCCTTTTGATAGAAATAGAAAGGGCGTTATTCCGGCGGAAGGCTCGGGTGCTCTTGTGGTTGAAAGCCTTTCGTCTGCCAAAAAAAGAGGAGCGCGCATTTATGCTGAAATTTTAGGATATGGCATGAATACGGATTCTTCCCACGCCCTTATCCCGTCAGAAGAAGGGATTTTTAATTGTATGAAACAAACCGTAGCTTATGCCGGCGCAGAAACGAAGGATATTGATTATATAAGCGCGCACGGTACGGGAACTATTCCTAATGATAGGGCTGAATGCCGGGCTATTAAAAAATTATTCGGCGTAAAGCGCTATAGAAAAGTAGCAGTAAGTTCAATTAAATCAATGCTCGGCCATGCGATGGGTGCTGCTTCTTCGTTTGAATCTATTGCCTGCTGCCTTAGTCTGGCTACCGGTATAATCCCGCCAACCATAAACTACGAAACGCCTGATCCTGAATGCGACGTAGACTGCGTTCCTAATTGCTCGCGTCGTCAAAAACCCAAAATTATTATGAATAATAGTTTTGGTTTCGGCGGCATGAACTGCTCCGTGGTATTTGCATCGTATAAGTAGTTTATCGACCATATGCATTTGCCGATTGTATAAGCGGCCCGTTGTTAAATAAATACCCGACATTACATAGTTAACAGGTGACCCGGAAAATTTTATGAGGTTTATTTTGAAATAAAATAAAAATAAATTTGACAAATCATCAAATTTGCGGTATTTTAGATATGAATTGCCGTGGATACTTGCCTGCCGTCAGTCCAGCAGCCCCGTTACCTAATAATAACGATATTAAGGTTCGGGGCGTCCCGCACCTTAATATTTTCTATGCAGGGAATGGGACAGGGCATCCCGGTGGGCAGGCAGGAAAGATGAAAGATTGCAAAAGGTAGGCAGTTCGTTTTTGTGAATTCGTCACAAAATTATAGTAAGCAGTGTATGGCATATGTGTAAATGCAAAAACACTCAAGGCTATTTTAAGAATTTCCTACCCGCCGCGACAATGATTCCCCGCTTACTGCTTTGTTTCTTAATAATGCCTCTTTCAAGTGCTTTTGCAGTTTTTGTAAGCATTGAAAACATAGACGATGCGCACATAAAAAGAATTGCAATCTCACCGTTTGATGAAAATCTCATTTACGTCGGTTCTACCAACTCCCTTTTTAAAAGTAAAGACCGCGGAAAAAAATTTGAAAAGATATGCGTATTTAAGGATGAAGAATTAACGGATATCGTTTTTGACCCCAATGTCGCCGATATCTGCTATGTAACTGCCTCGCGACATGTTTATAGGGTGGCAGCACAGCGGAAAATGATATTTTCGGCGCCGGAAGAAGAATCGGTTTTAAGCATCGCAAAGCATAAGGGCGAAATATATATAGGGACAACTGCGGGTTTATATTTTATTTCGGAAGATATTTTAAAATGGCAGAAAATAGGAGGATTATCTGACGGGGTTTCTGTATATTATCTTGAGTCGGCAGATAATGGGTTATATATAGCTACCAGCAAAGGTGTATACCTGTTGAAGGATAAAAATAATCTTGAGAGGTTATTTGTAATAAGGGAAAAAGAAGCAGCAGGGGAAGAAGAAAGCGGTATATTGCCGAATATTATAAAAATAGATATTTTCAATAAAAAGAATCTTTGGCTTGGCACCAACAAGGGATTATTCGTATCAAAGGATGAAGGCCGCACCTGGAGCAAGCTTTATGCTGATGGAATAAACAACATCATTATTTATTCTATAGCCCAAACAACCTTAGAAGAAAATTCTTTATATCTTGGTTCTTCGAAGGGTTTTTTTAAAGTGGATTTGAAGAATAATTGCGCAAAAAAGATGTCCGATGGCCTTTATTCCAATGAAATATTTTGGGTAGTATTTTCAAGTGAGGGAGAAATTTATTTAGCTACCTCCAAAGGATTATTCAGGAACACATATTTCAGCCCTTCTTCCAATAAGGCAACTTTGCAGGAAATTCTTGCCAAAGAGCCTTCAATATATGAAGTTCAGCAGGCAGCGCTTCGTTATAACGAAACACATCCCGATAAAATAAGGAGATGGAGAAATGCTTTGAAAGTAAGAGCGTTATTTCCAACAATAAAACTGGATTACGATAAGACTATAACTACCGCTTTAGGCGCTACGTATGACCGCGTTCAGGTTGGTCCGCGCGATTGGGGTATATCTTTTTCCTGGGATGTGGGAGACCTTGTGTGGAACAGCTATGAGGACGATATAGACACAAGAAGCAGGCTTAACACCCAGTTACGCCTGGATATACTCGATGAAATAAACAGGGTGTACTTTGAAAGATTAAGGCTTAAGAAAGATGTAACTTGCGGTTCTTTTGCGCAAGAAGAGCTATTTCAAAAAGACTTGAGGTTACAGGAATTAACTGCTATTATAGATGGGTACACTGGAGGATATTTCTCCAAAAGGATTATCGAGCTAAGCAGCCGATAAATAAAATCAATGCAGGATAAACCGATAATATTAATACTTTGCGGAGGCAGGTCTTTGCGGCTTTGGCCGCTCTGTGAGTGCAAAAGCAAAAATTTTCTGGATATATTCGGCTTTTCTCCTTTAGAGCTTACTATCAAGCGTTTCCGTAAAATAACCACTTCTGATAACATCTTTCTTGTCGCCAATGAAAGAGAAAAAGATGCTTTACTTAAGCTTAAATCTATAAAACGAGAAAATATCTTTTTTGAGCCGGAAAGCAAAAATACAGCTGCCGCAATACTGTTTTCGCTTAACCATCTTAAACAAAAATTTGCTCCAGACCAGGTTCTTATTATTTCTCCGGTCGACCATCTTATAAAAGAAAAGAAAGAATTTTATGATGCCCTTAAAAAAACTATTCTTGTTGCCAAAGAAGGATGGATTTCTACTTTGGGAATACAACCGGACGCACCTACTCCTAATTTTGGATATATCCAGATAGAAGAGGAAGTAGAAAAGGGCATTTTTTCGATAAAAAAATTTGTTGAAAAACCATCCCGCCCCGCAGCGGAAGAGCTTATACGCAGGGGCAATTCTTTTTACAACAGCGGTATGTTTGTATCCCGCCTTTCCACGCTCGATAAAGAATATAAAAAATATTACCCTTACTATAATGATTTTCTGGGTATTTTTAAGAAAGATGCTTACGAGAACGCCTTGCGCAGTTTATATGGAAAAATAGAAGATTCTCCTTTTGATAAAACGATTATGGAAAAAACTACCAGCGCGAGATTAGTTAAGGCGAGTTTTTTCTGGCAAGATTTCGGCACCTGGCATGCGATATACGAATCTTTGCCGAAGGATAAATCCGGAAATGTAAAAAGAGGAAAAGTTTTTATTCATAACGGAAACAACAATCTTGTATATTTAAATAATTTAAAGAAAAATGTCCTTGTCGTTGGCCTTGAAGACGTTTTTTTTATCGATACCGAAAATTACACCCTGATTACTAACCGCCGTAATCTGGATAACCTTAAATCTGCCCTTAAAGAATTTAAAACAAAATTTAAATAATCTTTCATCTTGTTTTTCTATTCTCCATATTTTAATGAAGCTTTTGTCCGCGTTGTATTTATTTTCTTTAGCCAAAAATCTTTGGTTTTTAGTGCGGGGATGAAGGTGAAAGAGTGCTATGAAGTGTAATCGAAGATTACTCATGAGGGGCGAAATAACTTTGGCTTCGAAGTGCTAAGCACCGAAAGACTGAATTTTTTAAATCTATTGGATTATTAGACGCTAATTCTTTTTTATATTACCTTTTCTATCAGGATTTTTAAGGTTAAATTGTCAGTTTATAAAATGAAGTTGTTAGATTTCATTTTTCAAAGTATTTTTTTATAGCTTCTTCTACGATAGTTTTGCTATAGTTGAGTATTTCTTTTAAATTATCAATATCCTCATCGAAATTGATCCGTACAGTAATAAACTTATCCCATTCTTTTGCACTTTTCATTTTATGACTATATCGCGCTAAGTAGATTCTACAATTTAAATTATTTATATTTGGAAATTTTTCTGCAATTCTGCTTTTCAGTTTTTCCTCCGGGATTAGGTTTATTATTTCTTCAGCCATATCATCAGTTGTCTCTGTGGGTAACTTTATTCCATTGATTGCTCCAGATTTTTTGTATATCAGTCTTGGAGTGCTTTTATACGAATTTAAAAAATCAAAAAGTTCTTCGCAAAAACCGCGATCTATTCCTTCTGTTCTGCAAATATCCCTATTTTTTTTCTTAATGGCTACCGCCGTTATGCATCTAGTTTTTAAATCTGGTTTATATTTTATATCAGGCAGATTATAACAAAAGGAAACATCTTCAAAGTATAAAGCGCCGGCCGCATTGCAACCAGCGCGGTCGCTCATATGCGGTGGATAGCTTGTGCGATTGTTTGATTTAGCGCAGATTTGTTTCCACTCCTCGTTGGTATATTTTTTGAAAAATTGTTTTATATCTTTGAATTCATCGATTCGATCCTGAAACGAATAAATAGCGTCGGGCATTTTTCTGCGCATAGCCCCAAGATTATCGCCAATATTCCAAACATTACTTGTATATCGGTGTATATCTGATGTAATGTACTTTTTACTGAAAGATTGCTCTTTGAATCTTAATATAAGTACGACAAAAATTAATATACTAGTAACTAAAATAATTGTTTTCAAGACCTTTTCGTTAGGGGTAAACCTTTCTTTTAACCAAATGAAAACTAGGCTACCCAAAACATAAATAGTAAAAATAATTGGATAGAAAAAAGGCATGAAAGGTATCCCTATTGACTCCATGCCCCCGTCAGAGCCCAGTAAAAGAATTATAGTGGAAATAATTGTTAAAATCTCAGCACAAATGAATACCTTTAGCCAGAACCTAAGAGCCTTTTTATGAGAATTTATCCCTAGCAAGACCGGTAAAGGCATTAGGATTGCACTAAAAAAAGACCATGGTGCACCGGGCAAAACAAGCGCAAGAAACACAAATGGGAATTCAAAAATACTACCGAGTAACTTTCCTTTTGTAAAAAATAAATCTAATGCAAAAATAGCGAGTGAAATCGATAGCCACCAGTAAAAATTGTATTTTTTATCATTATTCATATTTTTCTCCCCTTTGAATAAATATTAGCACCCCGAAGGTATTATGCAATAAAATTGTTAAGATTTTGCGTAATGATTAAAATCCTTGTCGGATTTTATATTTTGCTTATAATATCAATAAATACAGCATTTTTATTGATTATAAATAGTAATAGTTTGATACTGTCTTTGGTTAATCAATATGAATTATTTTTATGGACCGGTTCCATCGCGGCGGTTAGGTTTTTCCTTAGGTGTCAGTATCACCCCGAAAAAAATCTGCACACTTGATTGTTTATATTGCCAGCTTGGGAAAACTACTAAAAAGACTGTAAAAAGGTTTTTTTACGTTGACCTGATTGAATTTAAAAAAGAACTTACAAAAATAATAAACAATAACCCAAAAATTGATTATATATCAATATCCGGCTCAGGAGAACCGACATTGCATAAAAGGCTTGATAAGATAATAGATACTATCAAGGAAACGACGAACAACGAATACCGCGTTTGCGTCATAACTAATTCTTCTCTTTTATATAAAAAAGAAGTCAGAAAGGAATTGAAAAAGGCGGATTTAATAATACCTTCTCTCGACGCCGCGACAAATAAAAGTTTTTCCCGCATTGATAAGCCGCACAAACAAATAATTTTTAAAAAGGTGGTTGATGGTTTGATTAACTTGAGAAAGGAATTTAAAGGAAAAATTTGGCTTGAAATAATGCTTTTGGGCGGCATTAACGATTCACTAAAGGAGGCCAGAATTTTTAAAAAAATTGTGGCTAAAATTAATCCGGATAAGGTGCAACTTAATTTGCCGATAAGGCCGTCAGGCGCCAGTATTGTTTTACCTGATTACGAAAGGGTTAAAAAAATAAAAAAAATAATCGGCAAAAAATGTGAGATTGTCTCTTCATTTTATAAAGCTGCACAAAAGAAATTTTCGGAAAGTGCGCAGGAAGATATCACAAAATATTTAAACATAAGGCCGGCAACAATGAGGGATTTAGAAAAATCCGTAGGCTTGGAAAAAAATGTTTTGGCTAAGCAGATTGAAAAGATGTTGGATTTGGGGCTCATAATAAAGAAAATCTATAACCGCAAGGTGTATTTTATTTGCGACAGGGCAGCATGATTAAAGAAAATTTTATAAAAATCAGAAACGATATCCCCGCGAATGTAGAATTGGTGGTTGTTACTAAAACAAGGGCTGTTGTAGAAATCGAAGAAGCAATTTCGGCCGGCGCTAAGATAATTGGCGAAAATTACGTCAAAGAAGCAGGTGAGAAATATGCTTGCCTCGGCAAAAAAACGCAATGGCATTTAATCGGCCACCTGCAAAGGAATAAAGTTAAAGACGCAGCAAGAATTTTTGATATGATGGAGAGCCTTGATTCGCTGGATTTGGCAGCTGCAATAAACAAAGAGTGTAGAAAAGTACAGAAAATTATGCCGGTACTTATTGAGATAAATTGCGCCGCCGAGTGGCAAAAATCCGGAATTTTACCTGAAGATTTCAACGCTTTTATGCAGGAGCTATTAAAGTTAAAAACTATAAAGCCCATGGGTTTAATGACTATGGGGCCTTTGCTGAAAAATCCGCAAGATCTGCGCCCCTTTTTTGAAAAAACCCGGCAAATTTTTGAAAAAGCAAAAAAGATTTTCACGCTTGCTGATTGGAAATATCTTTCAATGGGGATGAGTGAGAGCTATAAAGTGGCCATAGAGGAGGGAGCCAATATGGTAAGAATAGGAACAGCCATATTCGGCCGGAGAAGTTAAATGAAATTAAAAATACTTTTCGACAGAGAAAGAATAGATGACAGGTTTGAAAGCGGTTGGGGATTGTCTTATTTATTGGATGATACGCTTTTTGATACAGGAGAAAAATTTGATTATTTGTTAAAGAATATACAGGAATTTGGCGTGAGCCTGGATGCAATAAAGAAATTGATAATTTCGCATAACCATTGGAATCATCGCGCAGGCATCGAGGAATTGCTTAAGCTAAGAGACGATTTAAAAATATACGCCTGTTCTGACTTTTTTCAGGAATTCAAGCCTAAGTTAAATCTTTCTAACTCTATCGAGGTCGTCAATTTCATGCAAATAAGCAAAGATATTTATACAACTGGGCCGTTTAAGACTTTATATAAAGCATCCCCTATGCTTGAACAGGCAGTTGTCGTAAAGACAAAAAAGGGAATATCTATAATTTGCGCCTGCGCTCATATGAGCCTTATTGAATTGATAAACAGAGTAAAATTCCTTTTCGCTAATCAAAAGATAAATTTCCTAATCGGCGGCTTTCATCTTATAGATACCGATAACCGGTTAATAGAATATATAGTAAAAGAAGTAAAAAAAATGGGGATAGAAAGTATAGCCCCTTCCCATTGCAGCGGTTATGAAGCTACGAGGTTATTTAAGGAGCTCTACGGGAAAAATTTTATCGAGATAAAAACGGGTATGGTAATTGACTTATAACTGTGCAAAGCACCAAATTTTTTAAATCCAAAAATTTACCGCCTTTTTTAGGGATTATTTTGCTGCTGGTTTTAACCGGTTGCACCCGGGTCGGAGATTATGTCGGCGCAAGCCACGGCTATGTTACTTTGGGTATGAAGCAAAAATTCGGTGACGGTGGAGAAAAGAAGAATTACTACGCTCTTGATGAAATGACGATTATCGCCCCTGGGGCTTTGAAGCCGGATGTCCGGGAAAAACTTGGGTTACCCGATAAAGTTGAAAGCAATATTGAAGGTTATGAAATCTGGATATACGAGAGTAGAAATATAAAACTTTTTTTTGAAAAAGAAAAGTTTAAAGAGTGGGTACACGCAGATGATCACAGACGGCAGACACAGATGATCACAGATATTTCAAGAAATAACCAATAACCCTGTCTGCCGGCAGGCAAGACACAAGTTCCAAACAAATCATAGAAACACAATTGTATTTCTATGTATTTTTACTGCATTTCAATTGTTTTTTAAATTTATCTGTGCTCATCTGCTTGCAAATCTGCGCTAATCCGTGTTTACAATTTTTTATTCCCCGCGGCATTAAATCCCCGCCTTTTTAAGGCGGGGATTATAGGTGTGCCGCTTGGGAATTAGCCGTGCTAATACCCCGGCCTTTAAGCCGGGGATTTATGGAAGGCTTTATTCAATTCTCTTACGAAGTTTTTTATTTCCCAAAAATCTTGCATGCTTTTGCCGGCCTCGGCTGGTTTATAAAATCCGAAAATAGAATTGTTTTGTAGCAACGGCTCGTCAAACTCTTTTGGATATTCTTTAAATAAAGTTGTCCCGGGCACGGGAGAAAATTCAGCCAAAGAAACCCGCGCGCCCAAGGAATTCAAAAATTCAACATCTTTCCTTAAGTCGTCTAAATTTTGGCCGGGAAAACCCAGCAATAAATAAACACTGAATTCACCGTTTTTAAATCCCGCATCCCTAAGCAGTTTCAAGCCTTCCGTAAGGTCATGTTTATTCACCTTATCGCCCCAAAGCTTTTGCAGTGAAGGGTCCAGTGTTTCCAGGCCAAAATGCGGGTTGGTAAAACCGGTATTTTTTAAAAGCAAAGCCAGCTCTTTATCAAGAAATCTTAAGTGCAAAGCATTAGGCGTGTGAAAGCCGATATTTAGTTGTAACGCATCTATTTTTTTAAGCACATTTTTTGCGTAATCAGGTTCATAGAAAAAAGCATCATCATAGAGTACGAAATCTTTTATTCCTTTTTCGGCATATTTTTTGATGAAGCTTACGATTTTTTCTTCAGGCAGCCTGAAGAATCCGGGGAAGAGTTTCTTTATCGCGCAGTAATTACAATCAAAGGGGCACCCCCAGGAAGTCCGCAGTACTATGTAGTCAAGCTTTGCGTAGAAATCTTCGTATGCGGGAAGGCTTTCGTAAAGTTTATTATAGTTAAAATCTACCCCTAGAGTTTTAAAAAAATCTTCTAAATTTTCATTACTGAATACAAGATCACACCCGCTTGTCTTTTTCGCGTGAGCGTTGCATAAAGTTGCATAAGTGCCTCCCAGGATTATTTTTGTAGAAGGGAATTTTTTCTTAAGGATATTTACTGCTAGGTTTGCTCCGGGATACCAGTACGTCATCGAGCTGGTTATGAGAATATAATCGAATTTCTTGCCCACAAGGCGCGTTTCGAAATCTTTCAGGCTTATTCCATATCTTTTAAAGTAACGCGGTATGGATTTGAATACATCCGGTTTTTCGACTATTACGTTTGAGTATTTGCCCCTGCCAAACGTTGCTTTGATTGTTTTTTCATCAAGACAGTCTATATAGTCTATGTGTATGCCCTTACTTTTAAGGTAATTGAGCATAACTAAAAATCCGTAAGGTTTCAGCCAGAAATCATAGGCAGCGAAATCATATATCCAGGGGTTGATTGCTAGGATATTCATAAATATAATTATAACAGATGTGGTATAATATTTATACACAGATTAGCGCAGATTTGTAAGCGGATGATCACAGATGTTTTTATCTGCGTTCATCTGTGATTTTTAATCTGTGACTATCTGTGGAATAAAATGATAGAAAAAACTTTTAGAAATACAATTGAGCGTTATGGTTTGTTGGAGCGCAAAGACCGCTTAATGCTTGGCATTTCCGGCGGCCCGGATTCCATATTTATGCTTTACCAGTTTTATAACTTAGCCAAAGAGTATAAGTTACAGCTGGTTTGCGCGCATTTTAACCATATGCTTCGTCCGGAAGCAGACCGCGAAGAAGAATTTGTAAAAAATATCTGTAAAGATCTTGGAATAAAATTCATCAGTGAGAAAAAAGACGTTAATAAGTTTTTTAAAGGCGATTCGCTTGAACAAACTGCGAGGAACCTGCGTTTTGATTTTTTCTTAAATTCAAGCCGGCACTTTAAAGTAAAGAAACTTTCTCTTGCGCATCATAAGGACGACCTCGTAGAAACTGTGCTTATGCGTATTATCCGGGGTTCAGGCCTTAAGGGGCTTCGGGCATTTTTGCCTAAATCAAAATTTAAAAACCTGACTATAATAAGGCCGCTTATCGAATTGCATAAAAAAGATATCCTTAAATGGCTGGAGGATAAGAAGATATCTTATTGCGTTGATAAAAGTAATTTTGAGGATAGATTCCTGCGTAACCGCATAAGGCTTAAACTTATGCCCATGCTTTGTGAAATTAACCCGGGTATTGCGCAGAATTTGTATAATTTAAGCCTTAATACCTCGCTAGATTACGATTTTATTTATACATTTTCCCACAAGGAATTCGAGAAACTGAAAAGAGGAGAGACAAAAAGAGGAATAAAGCTTGATTTGGAGGGGCTTAAAAAAAATCACCCCGCGATACTTAATAACATAATAAGAGTAGCAATTGAGGAATTAAAGGGAAATACGAGAAGGCTTGAGCTTAAGCATCTTGATGAGATAAGAGATATGATTGAAAACAGGCCCCTGGGAAGCGTGGTCCATCTGCCCGGATTATACGTCCGCAAAGAAGAAAAACATCTCGTCATACAAACCTTGATTTTATAATCTTATAAAGTATAATACTTTCCTATGCAAAAGAAGAAAAAAGAGCAGACTCCGTCTCCGAACCTCTTAAGAGGGGGGTTTTTCTGGATTTTGATTTTTCTCGGCATAATGTATATTACCAATCTTTTTAATGCCGGGATGGGTGGATTAGTTAAGAAACTTAACTATACCGATTTCTATTCTAAGCTTGAGAGCAACCTCGTTAAACCGGAAATCAAATCCGTAAAGAAAACCGAAAATACAATTCAGGGGGAATATACCGAAGCCGCCGGCGGAGGAAAATTCTATGTCTATATACCGGAGGACGATAAAGATCTTATTACTCTTTTAAAAAAGAACATAGAAAGTTTCGAAGTCGAGCCCCCACGCACATTTCTTACCCAGCTTATCTTTTCGCTTGTCCCGATGGGCCTTTTGATATTATTTTTTTGGTATGTTTCTTATAAAGGCAATCAGCTCGGTTCGCGTGTTTGGACTTTCGGCAGAAGCCGCGCACAAGTTATAGAAAAGGAAAAACAAACCCGTATTACTTTTAAGGATGTTGCCGGAATAGATGAAGCAAAAGAAGAACTAACAGAAGTAATAGAATACCTTAAGGACCCAAAAAGATTTCAGCGCCTCGGCGGCCGCATTCCTAAAGGAGTTATACTGGTGGGGCCTCCAGGATGCGGTAAAACTCTTCTTGCGAAAGCTGTAGCAGGAGAGGCAGAAGTCCCATTCCTTAGCGGAAGCGGTTCTGATTTTGTGGAGATGTTTGTCGGAGTCGGAGCCTCCCGGGTGCGTGATTTGTTTGAACAGGCAAAAAAAGCGGCCAAGGTAGCAGGAAGAGGTAGCATTATTTTTATCGATGAAATAGATGCCGTAGGCAGACAACGGTTTGCCGGAATCGGCGGCGGGCACGATGAAAGAGAGCAGACTTTAAATCAGTTGCTTGCGGAAATGGATGGTTTTCAGACAGAAGAAGGCATAATTGTTATGGCGGCGACAAACAGGCCGGATGTGTTAGATGCGGCGCTGCTTCGACCCGGCAGATTCGACAGGCACGTAATTGTAACGCTTCCGGATATTAAAGGCAGAGCTGAAGTGCTTAAGGTGCATACAGTAAAAGTAAAACTTGCGGCGAATGTTGATTTAAAATCAATAGCTAGCCAAACTCCTGGGTTTTCCGGGGCAGACTTGGCAAATCTTTGCAATGAAGCAGCTCTTTTGGCTGCGCGGCACAATAAAGAATCAGTAGTGCAGACCGATTTTGAAAAATCAATTGAGCGGCTTATGATTGGCCCTGAGAA
>JALOBR010000010.1 GCA_023228195.1 Candidatus Omnitrophota bacterium | reverse complement strand
AATTTAAGTTTCCTTTTACTATAACGTTAACGCCGCGTTTTCCGGCGCAGACTTTCGGCCGAACATGAGAAAAACCCTTCTCGGTTTCCAGCATATTTTTAAGCATATCCTCTATAGCAAAAAGCGTTATGCTTATCTTTCCATAATTAGATTCAGAAATTATCGCGCGCTCTCTGCGATAAATAATACGTTGGATATAGTGGACACAGAAAAGGATAATCAATGCTCCGGAAAAACCGAAAGCCAAACGGAAAAAAACATCGCTGAGTATTTCTTTCTTAAGAAAAAATGACAACCCAACCAAGTCAATTAAATTCGCGGCCGCGCCGATTAAGACAAAACCCATAAAAAATGAAACAAAAACATAAACAACTAAAGAAAAAAAACCCATTTTTTACCCCCTTTCTACCTTTTTAACTTTAATATCGACACTAAGAGAGTCTATATTAAGACCAGTTAGCATTTGGCTGATAACACTTTTTTGTATTTCGTAAGCAACATCAACGATGTTTTGTTCCCAGGAAATTACAACAGGTATCACTATTCTCATGTCATTGTCAAATATAATCCTGGTGCCAGCCCAATCGAAGAATCTAAGCAGCCGCTTAAACCTGTAGCACTCCCAACCAACTGCTTTCACCCCTTTTATTTGCTTTGCCGTTGCTTCCGCAAGCTGCCTTATTGCTCTTTTATGTATCTTTATCTGGCCGTATTCCGAGCTTATGTTCCTGTTCACTCTTCCTCCTTGCCTACGAATTTCTGTAAAAACCCCGTATTATATTTCCCCCTTTGGAAATCGGGATCGGTTATTACTTCCTTACAAAATGCGGTTGTGGTTTTAATCGGCTCAATGAGAAATTCATCCAAAACCCTTTCCATCTTTTTTAATGCTTCTTGCCGGGTTTGCCCTTTCGTTATCGCTTTAGCTATCAAAGAATCGTAATACTGCGGTATTTTATAGCCGCTATATATATGAGTATCGATTCTCACATCTTTCCCTCCCGGAATATAACAAAAATTTATATTTCCTGGACAGGGCATAAAACCATTCTCCGGATCCTCTGCGTTAATTCGGCATTCGATAGCTGCGCCTTTCATGTGTATTTCATCTTGCTTTATATTGAGCTTTTGCCCGGCAGCAATTGCAATTTGCAGTTTAACCAGGTCTATGCCGGTAATTTCTTCCGTTATTGGGTGTTCAACCTGTATTCTTGTATTCATCTCCATAAAATAAAAATGGCCTTTTTCATCAAGAAGAAACTCTATTGTGCCCACACTTCTATAACTCATAAGCTTAATGCCTTTTATACACAATTCGCCCAGCTTCCTTCTCAAGCGCTGGTCTACTGCAGGGGAAGGCGTTTCTTCTATGATTTTTTGATGCCTGCGCTGAATGCTGCAATCTCTTTCCCCAAGATATATCGCATTACCAAAATTATCAGCTGCAATCTGCACTTCTATATGGCGGGGATTTTCGATAAATTTTTCCATGTATATTTCGGAATCACCAAAAGCAGCTTTTGCTTCTGACTGGGCAGTTAAAAGTGCCCCTACCAGCCGGACATCACTGTGGCAGACTCGCATACCTTTTCCTCCGCCGCCGGCTTTTGCCTTAAGAATAATAGGATAACCCATTTTCTTGGCAAGAGTAAGTGCGTCATCTTTTGTTTTTAAGGCGCCCTTACTTCCGGGTATGAGCGGAAGGTTTGCCTTACGCATGGTTTCCTTGGCTTTTACCTTATCGCCCATAAGCCTTATATTTTCCGCAGAAGGGCCGATAAATTTTATACCGCAGGATTCACACACTTCGGCAAAGTAAGGATTTTCAGCTAAGAAACCGTAGCCCGGATGTATGGCATCGCTATCGGTTATTTCTGCAGCGCTGATTATGCTTGAAATATTAAGATAGCTTTCTGAGGAAGGTGCTTTACCTATGCAAATTGCTTCATCGGCAAATTCCAAATGCAAAGAATTTTTGTCTGCCTCTGAATAAACCGCAACGGTTTTAATACCCATCTCCCGACAGGCACGCATTACCCTTATCGCGATTTCACCTCTATTTGCAATTAAAATTTTGGAAAACATATTTATCTATTATACCGGCTCGAGCACAAATAATGTTTGGCCGAACTCTACTGGTTGGCCGTTCTCAACTAATACTTCCGTAACCTTTCCGCCTATCTCTGCCTTTATTTCATTCATAAGCTTCATCGCTTCTATAATACACACTACATCACCCGATTTTATCACATCACCAATTTCAACGTAAGGCTTTGCCCCTGGAGATGACGCCCGGTAGAAGGTACCAACCATCGGGGATTTTATTTCAATTAACCCTTCTTTGGCGGATTTTTCTTCCTTAACCGGTTGAGCTATATGAGAAACAACGACAGGCTGGTTTTCCGAAAACTTTTTAAGCCTTATCTTTTTACCTTCTTCTTCAATCTCCAGCTCACATAGGCTGTTCTCATTCATAAACTTAATAAATTCTTTTAATTTTTCAAATTCCATAACTCCTCCTGTTAAAGGATTTTATTAATGCTTGAATCTATATTTATGATAAACATATAAATTGTTCACTCCACTCGGATTCGCTCGAGGATAATTCAACTACCCAGCAGAGTGTCCTGTTGGGCTAGGCAATTTTTCAGATTTCCTGTATGAAAAATTGCAAATCTCATCAAACTCTGCTCAAATATTGTCTGTCCTGGATATCTACTTTAACCAAATCCCCGACACTTATAAAAAGCGGAACCTGCACGATAGCGCCGGTTTCAAGCGTTGCCGGTTTTGTGCCTGATTTTACGCTGTCGCCTTTAAAGCCCGGTTCTGTTTCAATGATCTTATATACGACCGTAACGGGCATTTTTAAGTTAACAAATTCATTATTATAAAAAAGCCCGGTAATTTCCAGATTTTCTTTTAACCACTCAGCCTTATCTTCTATTGCCGACTTGTTGCAAATCAGCTCTTCATAAGTTTCTAAATCCATAAAATGATAATTGTTTGCGTCATTATACGAATACTGTAATTTTCTTTCTTCTATTTCCGCTTCTCTTACATTATCGGAATCACGCAGCGTGCAATCCAGAATCTGAGAACTTTTTAAACATTTAAGTTTTACCTTACAAAAAGCCGGGCCCCTTGCTAATTTTACATGGTTACATTCAAACACCGCGTAAGGCTTATCGTCATAAATGATAACCATAGAAGGGCGTATACTACCTACAGAGATTCCCACTTAAAACTTCTCCTTTGTTTTTACCGACTAAAACCATATCCTCTATACGTATACCGAATTTTCCTTTTAAGTATATCGCGGGTTCAATCGCAACTACCATGCCCTGCCTTAAAACTTCCTCGCTCTTTGGGCCGATAAACGGAATTTCGTGCACTTCTCTCCCGACGCCATGGCCGACGCCATGGCCGAAAAATTTTCCATAACCTTTCTTTTCAATAAAAGAACGGGCGGCCAAATCTACTTCTTTAGCTTTAACGCCATCTCTTATTTTCTTTATGCTTAAATCCTGTGCTTTCCTTACGATATCGTAAATTCTTTTAAAGAAAGGGGTTATTTTACCCCAGGTAAACACCCTTGTCAAGTCAGCGCAATAGTCATAATACTTTGCACCCAAATCAATTAGGAAAAAATTTTCGGTAAGTAACTTGTCCTCCCCGGGCAGATGATGAGGTATCGCACTGTTTGCGCCAGATGCGACTATCGCGGGAAAAGCAACAGAGTTAGAGCCGCGGATACGTAAAAATTTTTCTATCTCTATATTAAACTGTTTCTCTGTCATTGCCCTGTCGCGTATTTCCGCGCTGAAATCAAAAGCATCTTTACTTATCTCAATTGCTTTCCTAATCAAAGATATCTCCCGGGGCTCCTTGATAACCCTTATTCTTTCGATGAAATCGATTGTTTCGCATAATTCCACCCTATAGCCTGAAAGATACTGTTTTATCTTTGAATATTCCAGGTAAGGAATATTTTTAGCTTCGAAGCCTATGCGGTGCAGATTACGGCTCTTGATAGCCTCTGATAACTGCTTAAAAATATTGCCCTTGGCAATAACCACTTTCCAAACATCCAGCGCCTGAGCCTCATATGCATAGATAAAATTGGTAAAATATACAAGTTCCATCTCCCGGGTAACAAGCAAATACCCATCTGCATCGCGAAATCCAGAAAGATAACTCGCATTTACCGGGTTAGAAAGCACAATAGCATCTAAACCCAAAACTCTTAATTGGGTCACACATTTTTTAATGCGGCTTTTCATGAATTTATTATTTAACTGTTACAGCACTTTCTTAAGAAAATGCGCTGCCGCGCTAAATGCAAGAGTGTAGCTGGCAGGACCGAATCCTGTTATGACACCGATTGAGATATCGCTGATAAGAGATTTCTTTCTGAAATCTTCTCTTTTGTAGATATTAGACAAATGCACTTCTATAACAGGTTTGTTAACTGCAAGTATTGCGTCACGTATCGCGACAGAGGTATGCGTATAGGCTGCGGGGTTTATAATTAATAAATCGTATTTGGAGTTAGTTATTTTTTCGACTATTTCCCCTTCCGAGTTAGATTGTAACACCTCAAGCGACAAGCCGCTTTGTTTTGCTTTTTCTTTTAATTCTTCGTTTATGTCTTTCAAGGTGAATTTTCCATAAATTTGCGGCTCACGCGTGCCAAGAAGATGCAAATTTGGGCCATGGATTAAAAGTATTTTATTTCTTTTCATTTTCGCTTTCATCGGTCTCAGCCTCCTCTGGCAGCATTATTGGTATGCCGTCTTTTACCGGATATTTGCGTAAGCACTTCAGGCAGATTATTTTATCATCTTTCAAGATTACTTCACCCTTACATACTGGGCAGGCAAGAATTTTCAATAGCTCTTCATCAATCATTTTACAATTTTAACCGTTTTTCTTGTTTTTCTCCTCAACATACATCATTCTTAAGCTAAACAAAGAATCATCCAGAAGCTTTTCTTCTTCCGGGTTTAAGTTGCCATTGGTTTTTTCCTTAAGTATTCCTATTGTGTCAACTAGAAAGCGGGCCTGTTCAATATTTTTTTCGGTTTTACCCGAAACAGGATTTTCCAGCCTCCCTAGGGCGATCATCGCCTGCATGCTAAGCGATGATAAAAATAATCGAAAATTTGGCTCATGATAAGCTTCATGTTTTTCATGTGCTTCTTTTTTTTCTTTTTCCGCATTCGTCTTCCATTCTTCATCAACCTTTTTTCTTATTTCTTCACTCATTAGCTCCCCCTTTTAGCTGATAACTACTCCGGAATATCCAACTACAGAATTTGAGTCTGCTCCGCTATCGGCACTTGTTTCATACAAACTGACGCTTGCTTTGTTCGCGCCGATTTTTTTCATAATTAAAAGAAGTATGGCCACGGGCGCGATACCACACATCGAAATGTTATCTTTTTTTACTGTTTTAACCAAACCCTCTGCGTCAAGATTGACTATATGCGTAAGCGCTGCCCTGTCTTTACGGCGGGCGGTGCTATCGGGCTCATAATGAGTCATATCACTGGATGCGACAAAAAGAATATCTTCCTTAATATTTTTTACCGCTGAAAAGATTTGCGTTGCCACTTTTTCGTATGTGCTTAGAGCGGACGGCCTGCAAACTATAGGCACAAAACTAAATTCTCCAAAGAAATAATACAATATCGGCAGCTCCACCTCTATTGAATGCTCAAATTTGTGCGAAAGGGTATCAGGTGTTATATCTGTACCGGATTTAAGTATTCGCTGCGCTAAATCACAATCTATGGGTAAATTTGCGAAAGGTATCTTCCATCTGCCTTCAGAATACATTCCAAAATCTTCACCGTAACCTGTATGATTGGGCCCTAAAATTATAATCCGTTTTTTAGGAAGCACCTTATTCACGGCGCTTACGGCAACTTTACCGGAATATACATAGCCTGCATGCGGGAGAATCAAGCCATAAGCACCTGATCTTGTAGAATCTTTTGGCTTAAAAGCTTCAATTGCTTTTCTTAATTCTGACGCATTATCCGGATAAAATTGTCCACTAACAACGGGCGCTCTAATCATGGTAATTTAGACACGAATTATCGCGAATCAGTAGATAAATTACCACAAATAAAACGTTTCCTATTCGTGGATATTTGTCTTTAATCCGTGGGTATTCGTGTGTCTAAATAGATTAGCAATTATAGCGGAAAATGTCAATATTAGTTAGTTATTTTTAAAAAGTATGGAAACTTCGAATGGGCAAGCCGGCCCTTCCAGGTCAGGCGGAAAAGGCAGAAACGGAAAAGATTCCTTGACGCTTCTTACGGCTACCTCTATTAACTCCGAATCATCTCCTTGGCCTTTTACACTTTCCAATCTACCATCCCTTGAAAGCACAAAACTTACAGACACCTCTCCGCTATATTTACCAGTATAGTTTTTCTGACAAACTGAATTAAGTTTTGACCTAATCCCTTTATAGTAACTCATATATGACGGGTTGCTTTTTAATTTTGAATTTTCCAGCTTTTCGGAAATAACGATCTTGTTAGTATTTTTTTCCAATATTTGTGCCTTACCCAGTAAAGGCCGTTCCTTATCTTCACCCATTAATTTTCTTACAACATTTTCAATATAAGGCGGAGGGGGCATTATTTTTGATTCAGTCATTTGGGAATTTTTAACTTTAGTTTTAGATGTTTCTTTCTTTTGAATCTCTTTAATCGTAATTTTTATTTCCTTTATTTCTTTTTTTTCGTTTAAAACCATATTTTTATTAAATACAGAGGAAAACCCCGCACCTAAAAACAACGAATGCATGGCGAAAGAAATACCAATTGAAATATTCCAATAATTTCTCATAATTTAATTCTATCGATTTCGCGGTAGCTTTTATAATACAACTTAACAGCATCCTTGTCGCCCCGCTCGCACGCCCGCGTTGCGGCGGCCTGGCTCGGGTCTCATTACCCCTGAACGAAGTGAAATGGATAATTCGCGCTAGTATTTTTTCTGCACGCTTGCCCGGGGCAAGCAGCTTGAAAAAATACTGTGCTCATTAAATTATAACATAGTACCGTAAAAGTGAAATACTATTTAGTTAGGTTTCAGGCAGCGTCGCGAAAAAGCGCGGGAATTATTTCTGAAATCGTAGGATGGATGAAGAAACATTTCTTAAAACTATTTGTATCGAAATTGTTACAAATGGCATATGAAAAAATATTTATAAGCTCAGCGGCATGATTTGAAATTATATTTGCTCCAATTATCGTACCCCTTTCATCTACAAGCACTTGTATAAAACCGTCCAGATCATCATAAACATATGATGATGAAAATTTAAGAAAATTTGTCTTTAAGATTTTATATTTTATGTTTTTCTCTTTGGCCTCTTCTTCCTGAATACCCACCCGTGCTATTTGCGGAATAGAAAAAATACAATCAGCGACACCATGATAATCCATGCTTTCCTGCCTTCCGGTTATATTGTCTACACACACCTGCGCGTGGGCCTCTGCGACATAAGCAAGCAGCCTCCTTCCGGTAACATCTCCGCAAGCATAAATATTTTTTATGTTAGTCTGCATTCTGGCGTCGGTTTTTATCCATCCGCCTTTTTCAAAAAATAGTCCTGTTTTCTTAATATCTAATCCGTTTATGTCAGGCTCTCTACCGACAGCTAAAATTACTTTGTCAAAGCTTCCTAAATCATAATTTTTTAAATCTGCTGAAGTTTCTATCTTTATCCCTTTTCTTTCTAAAATAATCCTAAGGCGCCGGGCGATTGCGCCATCAAAAACCGGCAATATATTTTCCTGTTTTTCAACAAGTGTAACTTTCTTTTTTAAATTATTAAGCAATGATGCAAACTCAATTCCGATATATCCTGCACCTACTATTAGAAAATTATCACCGGGTTCAGGAAAAGAAAAAAGTTCTTCGGCGAAAATACATTTCGTATGACCCAATAAAGCTTTGGGCTTGGAACCGCTGGCTATAATAATATTTTTGGCTTCAATTTCATCCTCACCTGATGAAAGCGTATGCTCGTCGATAAATGAAACATCAGCGAAGCAAATTTTAACTCCGGATTTTTCAAGGTAATTAAGAGAATCTTTTTTTATCTTTTCAATGATATCGTTTTTTTTACTGAAACTTTCCTGCCAGGTTTTATTCAGCTTTGAATTATTGAGGAAAAATTTGGTGGGAATGCAACCGCGGTTTAAACAAGTTCCTCCAAAATCAGCTCTGCTTCGGTCAAAAAGTATGGTTTTTAAACCATACTTTAAAGCGCGCCGTGCGGCAGACAAACCGGCGGCGCCTGTTCCGATTATAGCCAAATCATACATTACTTATCTCTTTAACTAATTCAACTGCCTTTTTAAGTTTTTCTTTTTCCTGTTCGCTCAATTCTATTTCAATTACCCTCTCTATGCCTTTCCTACTTATCATACAAGGTACGCCTACGCATAAATTACTAAGGCCGTATTCTCCCTGCAGCAAAGCGCAAACAGGTATAATTTCTTTTTTATCTTCACAAATAGCTTCAATCAGACGAAAAACAGAAACTGACGGAGCGAAACTTGCGCTTTTGTTTTTTAAAAAACTTACTATTTCTCCGCCTCGCAAAGATGTCTTATCCTGTATTTTCTTTATAGCTTCTTTATTTAAAAATTTATTTATAGATTCTCCTTTGGCGCGCATCCTCTCGCTTGAGACTATCATATCGTTATTGTGCAAACCGAATGTAAAAGCTTCGAGGCTGGATGTAGAAATTTTACACGCCTCGTGGAGCAGGTTTAACAACCTTGCGCTATCAAGAGATGGCCCCATGCCTAACACACGGCCTCTCTCGAAACCGGTTTCCCTGGCAAATATACACGTAATAAGGTCTACTGGATTTGTAACAACTATAACAATTGCCTGGGGCGCATGTTTTTTTATCTGTAAAGATACATCCTTAGCAACTTTAGCATTTATTTTTAAAAGATCCTGCCGGCTCATGCCTTCTTTCCGGGCAATACCGGCAGTAACAACCACGATATCGCTGTTAGCTATGGCGCAAAAATCATCAGTTCCTGTTATTTTTGTCGAAGAATTAAAGAATGACCGGGTATCTTCAATGTCCAGGCCAACACCCTTAGCCAAGCCCGCTGCTATATCAACAACAGCAATTTCCTTAAAAGACAATCGTGAAAATAAATGAAATGCCAAAGTTGAACCAACAGCGCCCGCGCCAACCAGCGCTATCTTGCTAACCATTTTTAAGTTCCTTTTTAATCTCTTCTACGATGGCCTCAGCCATTTCCTTTGTGCCAACACTGCCCGGGTCAGTTCTGGTTGGTTTTAAATCGTAAGTGACGTTTTTGCCTTTTTTTATAACTGCAGCTACAGCTTTTTCAAGGATATCTGCTTTTTTATGCTCTCCAATATGTTTAAGCATAAGCGCGGCAGATAGTATGGTTGCGGTAGGATTTACTTTATTCTTTCCTGTATATTTAGGCGCGGCACCGTGGACAGGCTCGAATAGCGCAGTTGTCTCGCCTATGTTTGCTCCTGGCGCAATACCTAAGCCTCCTATAAGCCCCGCGCAAAGATCAGATATGATATCTCCGTAAAGATTAGGCAAAACAAGCACATCGAACTCGTGCGGACGCAGGACTAATTGCATACAAAGATTATCTACAATAACATCATTTACTTCAATTTGCGGGTATCCTTTTGCTATTTCTCTAAAGATTTGAAGGAAAAGGCCGTCGGTATACTTCATTATATTTGCTTTATGAATACAACTAACCTTACGGCGCTTTTCGCGTTTGGCAAGTTCAAATGCAAAGCGGATAATTCGTTCCGAAGCAAAACTTGATATAGGCTTAATGGAAATAGCGCTTGGAATTCTTACTTTCTTTTCGCTTATTCCATTTATATAATTTATTAGGCCGTTGGTTTTCTCATCAAGTTCTTTGAACTCAACCCCGGCGTACAAATCTTCACTGTTTTCTCGAACAATTATAATATCAGTTCCTGGGTGCTTAGAATTTGTACCTTCAATATAACGCGCTGGCCGCACGCACGCATAAAGATCAAGTTCTTGCCGAAGCGCTACATTAATTGAACGGAAACCAGACCCTACCGGTGTTGTAATCGGGCCCTTTAAAGCAACTTTATTTTTCTTTATTGAATTTAAAGTTTCGGAAGGAAGAAGACTATTATGCTGTTTAAGCGCAGGCTCTCCGGCTAAAACTATATCCCACCTTATGTCTATACCTAACGTATCGATACAAAGACGTGCCGCATCTGTAACTTCTGGTCCGATACCATCTCCGGGGATTAAACTTATTCTATATGACATGGATTGACATGTTTTTAGATCTTAAAATCTTTATGTTTCTGTAAATAATTTATTATGCCGCCGCAGGCAACCAATTCTTTCCTAAAACTATTCCAGGGAATAAATTCTAATGCTTCATTGGTGCTTGAATTATGCATGATACCGTTATCTACATCAATCCTCAGAGTGTTAGCCTCGGCAATTGATGAAGTATCCGTTTCAATCAAAGGAAGCCCGATGTTAAAAGCATTTCGATAAAATATACGGGCAAAACTTTTCGCGACTATGCATACTATGCCGGATTCTTTAATTACCCAGGGTGCCTGCTCGCGGGACGAACCCATGCCGAAATTTTCTCCGGCAACAATAATTGACTTGTTAGGAATTATCTCTTTATAAAAGTTAGGCCGAATGTCTTCAAAAAGATATTGGGATAGTTTTTTCATATCGGTAATAGAAAATTTATACCTTCCCGATATTATCCAATCGGTATTTATGCTATCGCCAAACTTAAAAACTTTTCCTTCAAAGTTCATAGGCTTTCGAATTCAACAACGTTTCTTACCTTCATAAGGGCTATTTCTTTGGTTATTACGCCTTTCTTGTAAAGCTCTTTTAGGTTTTTATCAATTGTGTACATACCGTATTGCCCGCCCATTTGAATCATTGAAGGAATCTGCGCGACCTCTCCTTCTCTGATTAGATTCCTTATTCCGGGGGTAGCGACTAAAACTTCCGTGGCCAGGATTCTTCCTTTTCCTCCCGCGCGCGGAAGAAGCAGCTGCGATATTACGCCCTGAAGGCAATCTGCGAGCTGAACTCTTACCTGTTTCTGCTGGTGTGGAGGAAACACATCTATTATTCTCTGAACAGTCTGGGGAGCATCAGGAGTATGAAGCGTGGCAAACACCAAGTGTCCGGTTTCCGCCGCAGTCAAGGTTGTCGCAATGGTCTCTAAATCACGCATTTCACCGACTACAATTACGTTTGGATCCTGCCTTAAAGCGCGGCGCAAAGCTTCCGGAAATGAATGAGTATCAGCATAAACTTCTCTTTGTTTTATAATACTTTTTTTATTTGCGTGAACGAATTCAATCGGATCTTCAATGCAGATAATCATTTCCTTCCGTTCACTGTTTATTATATCGAGCATTGCCGCAAGAGTTGTACTTTTACCGGTTCCGGTAGGTCCGGTCAAAAGAACCAAACCATTCGGTCTTCTTAAAAGATCATGCACTACGGCAGGAAGACCCAAATCCTCTATATTAGGTATCTGCTGGGGAATACGCCTGAAAGCACCTTCAACATTTCCTTTTTGATAATGAATGTTTACCCTAAACCTATCCATGTTAGGGAGCGAAAACGAAAAGTCTAGCTCCTTATCCTTTTCAAAAACGGCCTTTTGGTCATCATTTAATATACTATAGATGAGCGCTTTGGTCTCTTCTGAATGCAAAGCAGGTATGTCGGTTAAAACAAGTAAACTTCCGTCAATTCTTATTATGGGCGAACTATTAACTGTAATATGGAGGTCACTTGCCGACCTTTCCATTGTCAATTTAAGGAGACTGTTTATATTTACCATGGCACCTCCCTCTTAAAAAAAGAACAAAAACTTTTAGAATAAAACATCTATTTCTTAATATATTTCCTTGGATCGGTAATTTTTCCGGTAATGGCGCTTGATGCAACTGTTGCCGGAGAAGCAAGATAAATAAAACTGTTCGGGTTACCCATTCTGCCTTTAAAATTCCTGTTTGCGCTGGAAAGCACAATCTCCCCGTCCGCAGGCACCCCTTGATGCGTTCCAACACAAGGGCCACAACCTGCAGGAAGTACAATCGCGCCAGCCTCAAGAAACGTCTTGATGTAGCCCTTACGTAAAGCCTCAAGGAATATTTTTGAAGAAGCAGGAGCAACCAAGAATTTTATTTCTTTGCTAACCTTTCTCCCTTTTACTATTTTAGCTGCTATTTCCAAATCCTCAAGCCTTCCATTAGTACAAGTGCCTAAATAAGCCTGTTGAATTTTTAGCCCTTCAACCTCTTCTATGCTCGCGCCATTATCGACGGTATGCGGCTTAGCAACACAAGGAGAAAGTTTTGAGACATCAAACTCCAAAACCTTTTCGTATTTGCAATCACTATCTGGATAAACCGATTTATGTTTTTTAACGCCTATCAAAGAAAGATAGTTTAAAACTTTCTTATCGCAAGGCATAAGCCCGCATTTTGCTCCAAATTCTATAGTCATATTGGTTATGGTAAAACGGCCATCCATTGAAAGTTTATCAATTGCTTCCCCGGAGAATTCAACTGACTTATAGGTTGCGCCGTTTGCGGTTAGCTTATGAATTATATTAAGGATTATGTCTTTACTAAACACGCCCCTTGGTATTTTTCCTTTTATGATAATTTTATAAGTAGAAGGAACTTTAAACCAGTTTTTACCTGTAGCCAAGGTAATAGCCAAATCGGTTGAGCCAACACCAAAAGCCGCAGCGCTAAGTGCCCCGGCTGTTGAAGTATGTGAATCGGCGCCCAAGATAAGTGCTCCGGGATAGGCAAAACCTTCCTCAACCACCAGCTGATGAGATATTCCGCAACCTACGTCAAAAAACAAATTTTTATTTAAGTTTGTAAACTCACGCATCCTGCTATGAACCTTTGAGACCCCCATACTTGGGGAAGGAGCTGAATGGTCGATAAACATTGCATATTTCTTTGGAGATTTTACGTTTCTAAACTGGTTCAAACCATCAAGCACAAGTGAGGTAGTTCCGTCCTGCGAAAAACAGAAATCAACCGAACATATTCCTACCTCGCCCGCACGAAGTTTATTTTTGGAATGCGCTGATAATATTTTTTCTATAACAGTATTGCCCATATTATAAACCTAAACTAAATGATTTTATTCTTTCGATACCCTTTTCGATATCCTGAATCGAAGTAGCGAAACTTAAACGTATATAACCTTCCGCCCCAAAGCTATCTGCCGGTATGGTTGAAACAAGCTGCTTATCCAAAAGCTGCGACGAGAATTCAACGCTGTTTAAGCCGCTCTTTTTTATGTCACAAAACATATAAAAAGTGCCGCTTGGCTTAATAGGCTTAATTTTTTTTAAAGAAGAAAGCCCGTTAAAAAGTAAATTACGCCTGTTTTCAAATTCTTCACGCATTGTTTGCGGCCACTTTTTGTCCTGGATTGCCGCAAGCCCTGCCGCCTGCGATACGGAAGACGCGCAGGAAGTGGTATGGTCTATTACTTTCGAAATTGCTTCTATGAAATTTGAAGCAGCCTCAAGGTAACCAAGGCGCCACCCTGTCATCGAAAAACTTTTTGAGAAACCATTTATTGTAACGGTAAACTTATGCGCATCGCCTATCGAAGCAAAACTTACATGCTTCGCTCCATCGTAAGAAAGTATCTCATATATTTCATCGCTTAAAACTATTATATTTTTATCTTTTACGACGTCGTAGATTGCCTTTAATTCATTCTCGCTGTAGGTCGCGCCGGTAGGATTACTGGGATAATTCAGTACGAGCAATTTGGTTTTCTTGGATATGGCACGAGCTAATGAGTCTACGCTTAATTTAAAGTTGTCTCTTGCTTTTGCGTTTACAACTTTTACTTTTGCGCCGCAAAGCTTTGCCATTTCAGGGTAACTTACCCAAAAAGGTGAGGGAATCAAAACTTCTTCGCCCTTATCAAGGAAAGTAACCATTGATGCAAAAATTGCGTATTTTGCGCCGCTTGTAACTATGATATTTGAACTTTCACAGGGAATATTATTATCTTCTTTTAACTTGCGGCAAATTGCTTCGCGGATTTCGTTAGTTCCGGCAGATGGGGTGTATTTTGTCAACCCCTTGTCTATGGCTAGCTTTGCTTTTTCCTTGATAAATGAAGGGGTGTCAAAATCAGGCTCGCCCGCTGCGAAATTGACAACGTCTTTACCTTCTTTCTTAAGCTTTTTAGTTAAAGCGGTTATCTTTAGAGTGGAAGATGAGCTCAAAAGCTTAACTCGCGAGCTAATCATTTATTTTAAATTTTTAGTGGACGATTATTAAAGAGAGTCTCTCTCTTTTTTAAAAATTCCCTTAACCCCGTCAATTATAGTTTTCTTAGGCTTTTCTTTAAGCGGCGCGTGTCTTTCTTCTTTTCTTTCTACTTCCACGTTTTTTTGCTCTTTTTCTTTTTTCTGTATTATTTTCTTTTCTTTCTTTTCGACTCGAGTCAATTCTATAAGCGAAATCTTAGAAGCATCTCCCTTGCGGTAACCTAAACCGAAAATCCGGCTATATCCGCCGTTTATACCCTTAAAACGCGGCGCGATATTATCAAACAATTTCTTAACCAGCATATGGTCGCAAAGCACTTTGTAAGCAAGCCGCTTGTTTGCCAATGTTGGCTCTTTCGCCAAAGATATGAGCCTGTCTATCCAGCTGCTTAATTCTTTCGCTTTTGCTTCGCTTGTCTTAATGCGTTCATAAATTATCAGCGAACGCAGCAACGATTTTTTAAGTGCTTTTCTTTGCGCCCTTGAACGGGAAAATTTTTGGCTGTTTTTTCTATGTCTCATGCTAATTCCAATTTCTTTCTGTCAATCTTTGTGCCAAGATTAAGCCCCATAGTTTTAAGCAAATTAGCCACTTCAGTGAGCGATTTCTTGCCGAAATTACGGTAAGATAATATTTCAGTTTCTGTTCTCTCAACCAAGTCAGCTAAACTTTTTATGTTTGCCTCCCTCAGGCAATTTGCGCTACGCACCGAAAGTTCCAGCTCAGTTATAGGAATTTTTAATTTTTCATAAAGCGAAACTTCCTCCGGCGTAAGTTCCTCAGTCTCCTCTTCGGGAATCTCACCAAGGGTAAAGAAAAGTTCTAAATGCTTGCTTAAAACCTTGGCGGCATAGATTAGAGCTTCTTTCGGTTCTATACTTGCGTTTGTAAAAATTTCTATAATAAGCTTATCGTAATCTGTTCTTTTTCCAACCCTGGTATTTTCTACTTTAAAGGTGACTCTTTTAACCGGAGTAAAAATCGAATCTATCGGAATAACTCCGATAGGCATATCTTCCCTTTTATTGTTCTCCGCGAGAACAAACCCCCTGCCGCGGCCTACTTCCATTTCTATTTCGAGACGTGCTTTCTTCGAAGTAAGTGTTGCGATGTGCTGGTCGGGATTTATAACTTCGATACTCTCATCGGTAGTAATATCTGAAGCTTTTACTTGCTTTTCCCCTTCTACTTTCAAGGTTATTTTCTTGGGAGATTTGGAATATGAACGCAGAACAACGTTCTTAATATTTAAGATTATCTCCGGAACGTCTTCCATGACCCCTTCAATTGTAGAAAATTCATGAGATACTCCTTCTATCTTAACAGAAGTGATGGCTGCGCCTTCAATAGAAGAAATAAGCACACGACGGAGTGCGTTGCCCAGAGTAACGCCATAACCTCTCTCCAGAGGATCAGCGACGAATTTGCCGTAATTAGGGCAATAAGTTTCTTGTTCGACTGTTATTCTTTTGGGAAATTGGAAATCTCGCCAAGTTATTCCCATTGTTTTACCTCCTCATTGTATCGTTTACGAATATTTATGTTTGATTCTCTATATTTGTCCCGCTTAGCTTTCGCTTAGGACGGCATCCCGCAAAGAGCAGGACGTTACTTAGAATAAAGTTCCACTATCAATTGTTCATTGACAGGCAATATAAGATCCTCTTTTTCAGGAAGACGTGTAATTTTTGCGCGAAGCTCCTCTTTATCTATTTCTAACCAACCCGCTATACTGCGATCTTTCGTGTTCGCATCGTATGTTTCTTTAAGCGCCTTCTTGGTATTATCTTTTACTTTTATTTCTATAGTTTGCCCTGCGCTTATAAGATAAGAAGGAATATTCACTCTTTTACCGTTAACAAAAACGAATCCGTGCAAAACCATCTGCCGGGCAGATTCTCGCGATGTGGTAAATAACATTCTAAAAATAACGTTATCAATCCTTCTCTCAAGAAGCTGCAACAGAGCCCTTCCTGTTGCTCCTTTGGTCTTTGTAGCAACCTGAAAAAACCTTCTAAACTGTTTCTCAAGCATCCCATACATCCATTTTACTCTCTGTTTTTCTCTTAGCTGCAATGAGTAATAAGAAGGTTTGGAAGATACCCTTGTGTGCATGCCAGGAGGCGTTGGCCTTTTTGAAAAGGCGCATTTTTCCATCGAGCAACGTGTACCCTTTAGAAAAAGTTTCATTCCGTCCCGTCTGCACAATTTACATTTTGACCCTAAATTCCTACCCATATTTTAACCTCACTATTTTTATCTGCTATCTCTTAGACTCGACCTTTGATCGCCGCCATCTGTTACTTGCGCTAAACTCTTCTCTTTTTCCTCGGCCTGCATCCATTATGCGGAGAAGGTGTGACATCTTTTACTTTTTTTACGTTTAACCCCGCCGCCTGTATGGAACGTATTGCCGCCTCTCTTCCTGGTCCAGGGCCTTTAACCAAAACCTCAACATCAGTTAAACCACAATCTTTTGCTTTCTTTGCGGCATCAAAAGAAGCTATCTGCGCGGCATATGGAGTTGATTTTTTTGTTCCCTTAAAACCAACTGTGCCGGACGATGCCCACGCTAGAGTATTACCCGAAAAATCGGTGATTGTCACTATGGTGTTATTAAATGTCGACTTCACATGGACAACGCCCATAGTAGAAGTTAAATGAATCTTTTTTTTCTTTTCTCTTTTTTGTTTCGCCATAACACTCCTACTTTTTATCCGCCTTTCCTTTTAACTCCGCCGACTCTTGGGCGTGGGCCTTTACGCGTCCTGGCATTACATTTTGTGCGCTGGCCTCTTACCGGAAGACCTTTCTTGTGACGAGAACCACGATAACAACCTATATCAACCAATCTTCTTATATTTTGTGTTATTTCTCGCCTGAGTTCACCTTCTATTTTGTAGTTAGCCTGTATATACGAAACCAATTTTGACATTTCTTCGTCGGTTAAGGTTCCTGCTTGCTTTTCAGGGTCTATCCCTATAGCAGAAAGTATACGAAAACAATTAGTAGGCCCTACACCGTTAAGATACTGAAGAGCAATTTTTATTTTCTTTTCTTTTGGAATATCTACACCGAGAATTCTTGGCATGTTTAATTCACCTCGTTTAGTTTGTTATCCTTGTCTTTGTTTGTGCTTCTGATTTTTGCAAATAACCCGCACAACGCCTTTTCTTCTTACAATTTTACACCTTTCGCAAATTCTTTTTACTGAACTTCTTACCTTCATTTTTATTCCTTTTTTACACAGCCCCGTTACCTTATATAAATATATTAAGGTTCGGGGCGTCCCACACCTTAATAATCATATATTAGGAAACGGGACAGATTAGCGCAGATTTGGAAACAGATAATCACAGATAAAATCATCTGCGATCATCTGTGATTTACAATCTGTAGTCATCTGTGCTTGTCATTTATACCTATAAGTTATTCTCCCTCTTGTTAAATCGTAAGGAGAAAGCTCAACTTTTACTTTGTCTCCCGGAAGAATCCTTATAAAATGCATACGCATTTTTCCCGAAACATGAGTAAGAACTATATGGCCGTTATCAAGTTTTACCCGAAACATAGCATTAGGGAGCGCTTCTACAATTTCTCCCTCAACTTCTATAAGTTCTTCTTTCATATTCGAGTTAAAATCACAGGACCTTTCTTTGTTATGGCTATCGTATGTTCAAAATGAGCGGATAATGAACCGTCTTTTGTCTTCGCCGTCCAGCCATCGCTGGCCACCTCAACATCGAAACTACCGGCCGCAACCATCGGTTCAATCGCAATAGCCATACCTTCAAAAAGCTTTTCGCCTTTGCCGGGGGTACCAAAATTAGGCACTTCCGGGTACTGATGCAATTTTTTTCCTATACCGTGGCCGACAAACTGCCTGACGACCGCAAATCCCTGTTTTTCAATAAACCTTTGCACGGCACTTCCGATATCTCCCGTGGTCGCCTGCGACTTTGCCTTTTTTATACCCTCATAAAGCGACTTAAGAGACGCTTTATGAAGTTTTTTTGCAGACGGATGAGCTCTGCCTGCGATATAGGTATATGCTGTATCTACAAAGAGCCCTTTATACTTTATCCCTAAGTCTATACTAACCAGATCGCCCTCACAAATTTCTCGCTTATCTGAGGGGATACCGTGTATAACTTCATCGTTTATGGATACGCATAAAGATGCGGGATAACCCATAAACCCCTTAAACGCGGAATCCATTCCGGGGTATTCTTTAAGATAATTGTCAAAACTTTCTTCTATATATTTTGTTGTTACGCCCGGCCTAACACATTTCCCCAGCTTCTTTAAGATAAGAGCTGCTACGCGACCAGCTTGCCGCATACAAGCAATTTCTTCGTTAGAAAGCCCTTCGATCATAACAACTTTTTTATGCGCTCTAAAACAATATCCTTATTGCCCCGTGCATCTATCGCAATAAGTTTATTTTTAGTTTTATAATAATCCAACAGGCTCTTGTTTTCGTTAAGAAAAACTTCCCAACGTTTCTTGATAACCTCGGGAGTATCATCCTTTCTTTGAATCAACTCAGAACCGCAACTATCGCATATGCCTGTTTTTTTAGAAGGCATATTTACCATATGATAGTTTGCCCCGCACTTTTTACAAACAAGCCTTTTCGTAAGACGCTCCAAAATCGTCGGCTCGTCAACTTCAAGATAAATGAAAGCGTCAACGCTCTCGCCTTTTTTTTCTAAAATCTTATCCAGTGTTTTTGCCTGGTTAAGATTACGCGGATAGCCGTCGAGTATAAAGTTTTCTTCGTTAAGGTTTTCTTCTACTACCTTTGAAACCAGGGCATCCGGAACCAACAACCCCTTTTCCATATAACTTTTAACTTCTTTTCCAAGAGAACTGTCTTTTTTAACTTCTTCTCTGAAAATATCACCCAAAGATATACGTTTTAATTTATAATGCTCACTAAGAACTATTGCCTGGGTACCTTTGCCGGAACCGGGTGCGCCAAAAAGAATTATTTTCACGTGTTTCCTTTTTTTTACAAAATTAACGCCTTGATTTTAAAGAGCTACCCTTAATAAAACCTTCATAGTGGCGGACCATAAGTTGCCCCTCTATCTGCTTCATCGTATCTAAGACAACGCCAATCATAATCAAAAGCGTTGTGCCTCCAAAAAACGATGCGAGAGCGTAACTTGGCACGTTGAATATGCGCATAATAAAATTAGGAAATATTGCGACCAAAGATACATACAAAGCTCCGACAAAAACAATTCTGGTCGCAATAAAATCAAGATACTCTCCGGTAGTCCTCCCCGGCCGTATCCCGGGGATGAAACCGCCGTATTTTTTCAGATTATTTGATATTTCCTGGGGGTTAAAAACTATGGCTGTATAAAAATACATAAAGAAAAATATCAGCGCAACGTAAATCACGTTATACCATAAACCGCGTTCCTGAAGAAGCGTCTGTAAAAAATTTACTATTTTAAATTTTTTCGGCAAAAACGTTGCAAGCGTTGCCGGAAAAAGGATAACGCTTTGCGCGAAAATTATCGCGATAACTCCGGACATATCAACTCTTATTGGCAGATATGTGCTCTGGCCGCCGTAAACGCGCCTTCCAACCACGCGTTTTCCATATTGAACAGGAATTCTTCTTTGTGCCTGCGTAAAAAGTATAACCGCCATAACCACCAAAACCCACAAAACGAGCAAAGCGATAAGCGTAGTTACAGGAATTTGCCTTTTTGAAGCATCAAAAGGCGAATACAAAAGATACAGTTGATAAAGAGACGAAGGTATTCTTGAAATAATACTCGTCATAATAATAAGGGATATGCCGTTACCTATGCCTCTTTCCTGTATTTGCTCTCCAAGCCACATAATAAAAACTGTTCCGCATGTAAGGGTCAGCACCGTGATAAATTTAAAAACAATTCCGGGGTCATGGACCATACTGATGCCCTGAAAATTATTCGGGTTTTCAAGCCACATAGCCAGGAACAAGCCCTGTACTACGCAAAGAAAGAAAGTCAAATACCTTGTATATTGGTTTATTTTTTCGTAACCAGCTTTGCCTTCTTTTGCGAGCCTCTCAAGCGCAGGAATTACCGCAGTTAACAACTGCATAATAATTGAACTTGAGATATACGGCATAACGCCCAAAGCAAATATGCTCAACCGGTCTAAGGCGCCGCCTGTAAAAATGCCAAGTATACCAAGTAAAGTTTGCCCTTGGGTTTTAGCAAGATTTTCAAAAAACCTATTTAAGGCAAAAGTATCTATGCCGGGGGTCGGGATATAGCAGCCTACCCTGTATACTATAAGAAGAGAAAGGGTTATAAGAATCTTTTTCTTTAACTCCTCTATTTTAAATATATTTTTTACCGCTTCAAACACTGAGCCTCTCCTCCAGCTTCTTCGATAATTTTTCTGGCTTTCTCGGAAAATTTATCCGCTTTAAAAATAGCCTTCACAGCCAATTTGTCTTTTATGTCGGCAAGTATTTTTATTGGCATATCTATATCTTTTATAAGTTTTGCGTCTTTTAATGCTTCCGGGCCTATCTCTTTGACATTTTTAATCTTTTCTTGTATGGCGAAAAGATTAACCACCTGGAAACATTCTTTTGCGTAAACGTTAAATCCGCGCTTAGGCATTTTACGTGCGTAAGGGATGTTACCTCCATTAAAACCTACATATGGCCAAACATTACCACTCCTTGAACCTGCGCCTTTGTTTCCCCTTCCTGCGGTCTTTCCCCATCCACTACCCGATCCTCTTCCTAATCGTTTTGTGGTTTTCCGTTTTGTTCTTATTTTTATTTTGGATAAATCCATAATTATGCCTTCTTTAATTGGTTAAATCCCATAAAGGTGGCCTTAACCACATTTATCGGATTTGTAGATTTTTTTAATATCTTCGTTAGAATATCATGAATACCTGCGCATTCGCATATGGAACGTATCGTCGATGAAGCTATAACTCCTGTTCCCTTAGAGGCCGGCTTAAGAAGTATCTGGACAGCCCCGAAATGACCATAAACCTCATGAGGTATTGTTGTATCTTTTCTATTTATAACCACCAATTTCTTTTTGGCTCTTTTAATTCCTTTCTTTATGGCTTCTGCTACCTCGTTTGCTTTGCCAAGCGCAAAGCCCGCCGAACCATCTGTATCTCCAACCACAACCAGCGCCGAAAAGGCCATATTCTTTCCACCCTTGGTTACTTTAGTTACCCTATTTATAAAAATAACCTTTTCAATAAAAACCTTTTCCCTGGATTCGGTTTGAACCTCTGTTTGTTTTGTGAAATTTGTACCGCTCAAAATTTTAGCCCTCCTTCTCTTGCTCCGTCCGATAGAGCCTGCACTCTTCCGTGATATTTATACCCTGCCCTATCAAAACAAACCTCTTTTATGCCAAGCGATATGGCTTTAGCGGCTATAAGCTTGCCTATTTCTTTAGCAGCTTCTCTGTCTCCGCTTTTCATATTTTTAGCTTTAAATTCTTTGCTCAAAGTAGAACAACCGGCAATTACCATATTGGCATCGTCTTTTACCAGCTGTGCATAAATATGCTTCTTGCTGCGGAAAACAACCATTCTGGGTTTAACGGCGGTTCCTTGTACTTTTCTTGTTACTCTCTTATGCCTTCTTTCTCTTTGCGGTAATTTCACCTTACATCTCCCTTACTTGTTTATTCTAATGTTTTTGAAATGATTATTTAGCTAAAGCTTTTCCTAATTTTTTCTTTACTTCTTCGCCTACATATCTGATACCTTTGCCTTTATAGGGCTCAGGCGGATAAATCTTGCGTAGCGACGCTGCAAATTGTCCTAATTTTTGCCTATCCGCGCATTCAACTATAATACGGTTTGGATTAGGCACGGTAACTTTTAAATCCTTTGAAATAGGTATTTCTACCGGGTGCGAAAACCCCATAGCCAAAACTAAATTCGTTCCTTTCATTACCGCTTTATATCCCGTGCCAACTATATCAAGTTCTTTTTTATAGCCATCAACAACACCTTTAACCATGTTGGCGATTATCGCCCTTACGGTGCCATGGGAACTTCGTACCTGTTTTTCTTCGCTTTCTCTTTTAACTATTATCTTATCGCTAGAAAGCTCCAGAATTACTCCTTGAGGAATATTTAAACTTAGCTTTCCTTTTGCACCTTCTATTGATAGGCTACCGTTAGAAAAACTTGCTTTAACCCCTTTAGACAACTGAATTGGCTGTTTTCCTATTCTTGACATATTATTTTAATGAGACTTGTATTTTTTCAAGCTTCCTGTCTGAAAAAATGTTTAGTCGAATTAACCTCCACACCATTTTTTCTTCCCACACACATTTATAAAAATTGGCGTGAGGGTAAGTTCAGCTAAGTAACTTTTCGGCGGCTTTCGCCTTGAAAAGTTGTTGCTTCACTTACCAAACCTTACCTATATATTCTCCGCCGATACCCTTGATTTTAGCTTCTTTATCAGTAAGCATGTTTGACGATGTAGAAATAAGAGCAATGCCGTAACCGCGTAAGACAACGGGGATTTTCTCTTTTTTGACGTAGATCCTTCTTCCCGGCTTTGATACCTTTTTAATTTCGCTAAGCACGCTTTTCTTGCCGTCATATTTCAAGTATACTTTTATATTTTTAAAATTCTCCAAATCAACTTCTTTAAAATTTTCCACGTAGCCTTCTTTTTTAAGAATTTCACAAATTTTTAAAAGCACTTTGGAATAGGGTATTAAAGTGTCTTCTTTTTTTACCTTTACGGCGTTTCTGATAATCGTAAACGCATCTGCTATTAAATCTGTTCTGCTCATTATATCTCCTTATATACACAGATTAGCACAGATTTTGAAACGGATGATCGCAGATGATTTTTATCTGTGGTCATCTGTGACTTCTCATTTCTGGCTATCTGTAATTTTTTATCCGTGATCATCTGTGTATTACCAGCTCGCTTTTTTTAAACCCGGAATGACCCCCTGCCAGGCTAATTGCCTAAAACAAATACGGCAAAGCTCAAAATCCCTTATATAACCGCGCGGACGTCCACATAACCGGCAACGGTTTCTGTGACGGGTTGAAAACTTTGGTTTTATTTTTTCTTTTTTCCATTTTTCGATTTTTGCGGTAGTTGCCATCTTACCTCCTGAAAGGAAAACCCAACAAGCTAAGCAATTCTTTTGCTTCTTTATCTGTTTTTGCGCTTGTGTTAATTGTTATGTTCATACCTTGAGCACGCGTAATTTTATCAGGTTCAAGTTCTGCAAACACGTTTTGTTCTGTAAGGCCGAAGGTGTAACTGCCGCTGCCATCAAATGAATTTGGAGAAAGCCCTCTAAAATCGCGTATTCGCGGAGATGCAACGGTTATGAACCTATCCAGAAATTCATACATCCGATAACGGCGCAAAGTAACACAACATCCAACCGGTACACCTTTTTTTAATTTAAAATTAGATATAGGTTTACGCGAACGGCAGATTTTTGCTTTTTGGCCGCCGATCACAGCGAGTTCTTCTGCAGCTTTTTCCGTAAGCTTCGGATCAGTTATAGCTGCACCTACCCCCATATTAATAACAATCTTTACCAGCTTAGGCACCGCTAAAGCGTTTTTATAGCCAAACTTCTCCTTCATCTTAGCGATAATTTCTTCGCGGTATCGCTGAAGGAGACGTGGAATATATTTTTCTTTTAAATCTCCTGTTGACATCTTTTGCATATCCTTATTTTGTTTTTATCTTTTAATATTTTTATACCAAACCTTACCGGCTTATTGCAGCTTGAGCAAAATAACGACACCTTTGAAAGATGCAGCGGCATAGGAATTTCTTTGATTCCTCCCACTTCAGCTTCTGAACGCTTCCGCATGTGTTTTTTTGAAAGATTCAGACCGTCGACTATCACTCTTGATTTATCCTTAAAAATCTCAAGGACCTTACCGCTTTTGCCGCTGTCTTTTCCTGAAAGTATAATTACTTTATCACCTTTTTTTATGCCTAAGCTCATAATTTATTCCTTTTTAGACTACTTCCGGGGCTAAAGATAAAATCTTGCTATAACTATCTCTTAACTCTCTT
>JALOBR010000089.1 GCA_023228195.1 Candidatus Omnitrophota bacterium | reverse complement strand
TGCAGAAATTGCGTTCCGAGCAGAACCAGAAGAGCATAGATAAAACCAAAGAGCACTGAAACCAAAAGCCACATTCTTAATTGCAAAGACCACATATTAGCATCCCCCAGATTAATTATTTAATTACATTAGCCTTAATTATAAACCTAACCAGCGATTCGTCAAGGCTATCTGTGCTTACATAAACAAATTGCTCCACTGCTCCCGAGTAACCTTTAGAATCAAACTTAACATCCACAAGAGTGCTTTCGCCGGGTTTAAGCATTTTATTTTTTATTTCTGTTACCGTACAACCGCAAGAGGTACTTACATCTTTAATATTTAAAACTTCCTTAGACTCATTCTTAATAGTAAAGGAATGCTTAGCAACCTCTCCGGCCTTAATCAAGCCGAAATCTTTTAAACAAGGATCCTGTTTCTCCGGAATGCTTGAACTTAAATTTTTAACCAGGCCTTTTTCTCTGATAGGACAACATCCTGACAAAACAAAAAATAACAATAATACGAGTAAACAAGGCTTGAACATTATCCTCTCCAAATTAAAAATATTCCTAAACTAAAAAATACAAACGCCATAATCACTTTAACTCCCGCGAGGTTTTTCTTTAAGAAATTGGCGAATTGGGCCGAAGTTACCCCAAACAAAGCCAGCATAAATATAACCAAGAGGGGAAAAATAAACATAATATTATAGATTACCAGATACGCGAGCGCCTGTAACTTGAGCGGAGTAGTCTTTAAAACAAAGGCTATCGTCGGCAAATAAAGTTGTCCGGTACAAACCGCCTCAAGAATGGAGACCAAAAAACCGGTTATCAGCGCGCTTAAAATCAATCGCGGCAAAATTGCTCGCGGCTTATCAGCACTTTTCTCTTTAGATTTACGGTAATGTAAACTTATTACCGAATGGATCCGGTTTTTTATCGCTCTGGGCAACTGTAATATTAAACCTTGTGTATCCTTAGTCTTTATGAATTTAAACAGGTCATAGAGCGCGAAAATGCCTAAAATGACACTGAATATCCCAACCGAAATATTAAATATCCTGACAAAAAACCAGAAAGATTTCATCCGGTAAAGAAAATTAAAGATCCCTAAGCCAATTAAAGAATAGGTAACAAAAACTGAAAAAATAAAAGAAAGCCCGATGACGATTAACTCTTTTTTTCTGTAACCCTGAAGGGCGAGATAAGAGATAAAAAACACTATAACCGTAAACGCGCAAGGATTAATCCCGTCAACTAACCCGGATCCGAGAATAACCAAAGGCTTAAAACCTTTAAAATGCGCGGTCAAATCCACACCACTTACGCCTGTTAGCTGATTATCTAATTGAGCCAATGAACCATCGATCAGATTACGCAAACCAATTCCTAAATCAGCCTTTGTATTCAGAAACTTCCCCTGCATAAAGAAAACCGGCAGATTAAACTCTTTCATATCCGGGCCATATTTGCCCTTGAGCCCTAAAAATAATTTATGATTATCTATATTTGTAATATCAAAATATTCTATTGTTATTTTCCCTTTATACTTCGCCTCTATTTTAGGCATAACCTCCTTTTTTACCTCTACGCACCTATGGCAACCGGGCGAATAAAATACCATAAGCTTAGAGAATTGGCCGGCGTAAACAACACAAGTAAGCCCTAATAAAATAGCTATAAAGATAGTGGTTTTTATGGCTTTCACGACTTTTAAATATATCACAGCGCTTATTTTATACAAGCAAATAAGGCAAAAAATTGATTTGCATAAGGCATAGCCATATGTTAACATAAATTTATGTTTTCGAAAATAAAAAATCGCATAGAAAACGAACTAAAAGATTACACCCATGCTATTATCAATACTTATTCCCTGAACAAGCTCTCCCCTCTTCTTTTTAATAAAATTAAGGAATTTATCTCGCGCGACGGTAAAAGAGTCAGGCCTATCCTATTTTGCATTGGCTATCTCGGTTTTGCCAAAAAAGAAAAAAAGGGTTTATACCGCAGCGCCCTATCCTTAGAATTACTGCATGATTTTATGCTTGTGCATGACGATATTATCGATAGATCCGATACCCGGCGCGGCAAACCTTCTATGCATTCGCTTTTCAATAAATACTTGGAGAAGAAAAAAGTTAAATTTAAGGGAGAAGATTTAAGTATCATTACCGGGGATGTAATGTACGCAATGGCCTTAGACGCTTTCTTGGCTATAGAAGAAAATTTTACCCGTAAAGAACTCGCCTTAAAAAAGTTGATCTCGGCCGCGTTTTATACCGGAAGCGGAGAATTTATTGAGCTCCTATTTGAGGCAAAGCCGATAGAAAAGGCGACAAAAGCCGATATCTATAAAATTTATGATTATAAAACCGCTAATTACACCTTTGCTTCCCCTTTATCCATGGGCGCGGCCTTAGCGGGTGCGCCAAAAAACGAGCTAGACAAACTTATTGATTATGGAATGAACCTGGGGCGGGCTTTTCAAATCAAAGATGACATAATCGGCACTTTTGGAGAAACCAGCCAAACAGGCAAATCCAACCTTACCGATATAAACGGAGGCAAGAAAACAATCCTAATCTGGTACGCTTACAGAAAGAGCGGCAACAGAGGCAGGGAAAAAATTAAAAATGTTTTCTCCGGTAAAAACTCCAGGAAAAAAGAATTGCTTGAAATACGTAATTTGATATTGGAATCGGGCGGGCTTGACTACGCTAAAAAAGAAATCAATAACCTGCTTAAAAAATCCGAGGGCATCATAAAATCTTCCGGGCTACGCAAAGAATACCGCGAAGCGCTAGTAAATTTCTCCCGTAAAATACTCTCTATCTAATGCGAATAACATTGGCCAAATCAGCTGGATTTTGTTTCGGAGTGAAAAGGGCCCTAGATATAGCCCTAAAAACATCACTCTTGAAAAATAAGGTTTATATGCTCGGGGATATAGTGCACAACGAAGATGTTGTAAAGCGTATTGAAAACGCGGGAATAAAAAAAGTGAAACACTTGAGAAAAACAAAAGGCGCGATAATGCTAATCCGCGCTCACGGAGCTTCAATGAATATTTTTCAAAAGGCATCTAAGTTAGGCTACAAGATTGTAGACGCTACCTGCCCCATGGTAAAAGAAATCCACAAAATAGCAAAAGAAATGGAAAATAAGAATTACAAGATTATTGTCATAGGAGACAAGAATCACGACGAGGTACGCGGGATAATCGGCCAACTTAAAAAAAGAGCCATTGTCATAGACACCCCGGCGAAGATACCCCTTAATAAGATTAAGGAAATTAAAAAAGCCTGCATACTGGTGCAATCAACCCAAAACCTTGATAAGGCTTTAAAAACAGTAGCCATCCTCAAAAAATATATTCCGGACCTGATATTCTTTAATACCATATGCAAACCTACCAGGACCAAACAGGAAGAGATTAAAGCGATGCCATTAGAAAACGATTCGATGATAATAATCGGTTCTAAAAACAGCGCTAATACAAAAAGGCTTTATGAAATATCACGCTCATTGAATAAAAAGACATGGTGGGTAAATTCAAAAAGAGATATAAAAAATTCGTGGTTTAAAAATACTCGAAGTATCGGTATAACCGCAGGCGCTTCCACTCCTCAAGATGTAATTGAAGATATCCTCAACTATATCCCCTCTTTGCCCTCTACTCAACGACCTCAAAAAGGAGAGTATTAACAGCGTTTCTGGATTTTAACTTGTCATTTAAAACCGCCTTAAAAGTATACCTACCTGCGGGAAGGCCCTTGATTTCAATAGCATTAGTAATAAAAAGATCGAGCATCGGTTGAGTAGAAGAGTAATTATAATTTACCGCCCCCTCCCTACCCCAGAGAATATCGCCTTTTTCATTCAAAACAAGCAAATCCTCGATAAGTAGGATTTCGTATTTGCCTTTGTTTTTCTTGGTAAAATAATTTTCCGGCTCAAAATACATAAGCAGCCTACTGCCATTCTTAATTTTCAAATTTTCTAACGGCACGTAAGAACCATACCCGTTAATCTTAGAGCAAGCAACGATACCCCTGATCCCTAAATCTCCCTGATTCTGAACCTCGATAATCTTTTCTTTTAAATCTAAAACTCTTGAAGGCTCATTTTCTGCCCGCGCGTATGAAAAAACCAAAAAGCAAAACAACACAGCCATAATCGAAATAGGCTTTCTCATTTTCTATCTCTCCAATTCTTTCCTGGGAATAGTGATGTTCAAAACTCCATTTTTATAATCCGAAACCATCCGCTTTATCTGCGCGTCTTCCGGCAGCATAAAATTGCTCAAAAAATTTCCGTAACTTATTTCCTGACTGTCATAATTTTTGTCCTTACTGGCTTTCTCCTTCTTCTTTTCTCCGGAAATTATTAACTGCCTGCCCTTAACTTGAATATTTATGTCTTTTTTATCCATACCGGGCATATTGACTTTTACTATATACGCAGAGCCGGTATTATTAAGGCTAATACCGGGATTAGTAAATACTTTATTGCCTTGCATGTTTAGCGGACTTGGCATTCCGGAAAAACTATTATCAGGTATGCGATTCATCCTCTCCTGCATTCTATTTATTTCTGTAAAAGGATCCCGGTAGCGCGTTGCATAGGGAACAGGTAAACTATTTACCGGTAATCCCTTTACGGAAACCGGTTGATGCCGTGTATAAGCGACGCGCCTTTGAGCCTTTTCTTTATCATATCTGCCAAGTAAATACGCGTTTTCAAAAATGAGCACTCCTGCCAATACAATAACAGCACCGATAATAATTTTATCTTTCATACACGCCTCCTTTTTATTACTTTATCTAAAACAAAACCACCTGAATATATTTTACCGTAGAAAGTTAAACTCTCCCAGGTAAAATTAGAAAAAAATTTATAAGTAAGATTACTCTCGAAGCTAATGATTCCTGCGCGCAGCGTAAGTAAAATTTAAAAAGTATTTCTTTAACGATTCTTCCGTAGAAACAAATTGGTTTGTTCCAAAGAAATAATCTGCGATTGTTTCTCGTAAACGGGCGAGTTCTTTAAGGCGGGCAAAACCTTTAACGCTGTCCAAGGTCAGGTCTATTAACTCAAGAGAACGTTCGAAAGCCTGCCGACAATAGGCAACATTATGCTTTGCACGCCAGTTAAGCGCTCGCTCAACCTCACTGCCGATATTTGCCATTTGCTCAAGGAATGATAACTGGCTCCAGCGGCCTGCGGCTAAGCCTTTATGTTGATAGCTCATTATTTGATCCTTTTTGCGACTATTTCAATAATTTTTTTACGCATTTCTTCATTCTCTATACCACGGCTTCTATTCCCCTGCGAAGGGCGCATATTAATCATGGAGTCAAATTCAACAAAATCATCACCCTGTATTTCTGGATAAAGATTAATACCCCAAAGATTCTTCTGTTTTGAACCATCCTCGAGTAGCAAAGCTTCTAAATCAGAATGAAGCTCCGCATCAACTGCGATAATTTCCCTATCGACATCAACCACAGCTTTTACCAGATTGCCAAAAGTAGCCACGGCCATCTGTTTAAGCTCACCCGATAATAATGTTTCTGTTACTATTTTCATGTGCTAATTATACCTTAACAAAAAACCTTCTGCAAGTCATTTGCTTACAGAAGGCTTTCTTCAAACCTTGCGAAGATCGCAAAAATTCGAGTCCT
>JALOBR010000088.1:4073-5848 GCA_023228195.1 Candidatus Omnitrophota bacterium | reverse complement strand
CTTTGATGAGGACTGCGCCTACGCGGCGGCGAAGGCAGGTGGAACGTTCGCTTACCAGAAAAGCTGCTTTCATAAAATATTCATCCCAGCTTGGACGTTTAATTTTTTTATTCATATTTAATTACATTTTAAGACTTTCATAAAGAGGGAATTTTGACGTAAAGCTGGACACCTCTTTCTTGATTTCTTCTATTTTAGCGCCATTATCTTTATCCGCGATTGCCGCGTCTAAAAACGAACATATTTTCTCCATTTCCTTCTCTTTCATTCCTCTGCTGGTCACCGCCGGGCTGCCTATTCTGATACCGCTGCTTACTGCGGGCGGCTTATCGTCAAATGGTATAAGATTTTTATTTACCGTGATGTTGATTGCGCTGAGTATACCAACGGCGTCTTTACCGGTTATATTTTTCGGACGTAAATCAACCAGAAAAAGATGCGTATCTGTTCCGCCGCTGACTATCCGGTATTTTTTTTCTTCCATACATTTAGAGAAATGCTTTGCGTTTGAGACAACCTGTTTCTGATACTCTACAAATTCATCACGAAGCGCCAGGCCGAAAGCAACAGCTTTTGCCGCTATGATATGCATAAGCGGCCCGCCTTGCACTCCGGGAAATACCGCGGTGTCGATTTTTTTACCGAACTCCTTACGCGAAAGTATAAACCCAGCGCGCGGGCCTCTTAGGGTTTTATGCGTAGTTGATGTTACAAACTCAGCATATTCACAAGGGTTAGGATATATTTTCGCGGCAACCAATCCCGCAAAATGAGCCATATCAACCAATAAATATGCGCCCACGCTATCTGCGATAGCTCTAAATTTCTTAAAATCAATTATACGCGGATAAGCGCTGGCGCCGGCAATAATCATTTTAGGCTTATGCTTTTTTGCTAAATCCGCTATTTCTTCATAATCAAGACATTCAGTTTCTTTGTTTACGCCATAAGCAATAATATTATAAAATTTGCCGCTGAAATTAAGCGGGTGCCCATGCGAGAGGTGTCCGCCACAGGCTAAATCCATCGCCAGAATCGTATCCTTTGCCTGGAGTGCCGCCATCATAACCGCCATATTTGCCTGCGTGCCTGAATGAGGCTGAACATTGGCATATTCTGCGCCAAAAAGTTTTTTTACGCGCTCTCTAGCGAGGTCTTCTGCTTCATCTACGAATTCACAGCCTCCGTACCAGCGCGCCCGTGGATAACCCTCTGCGTATTTATTAGTCAGCACCGAACCCTGCGCTTCAATAACAGCGAGGGGAGCGAAATTTTCACTTGCTATAAGCTCAATATGCTCGCGCTGTCTGGTAAGCTCTCTTTTGATGCTTTCATAAACCTGCGGATCAATTTTTTTTAATTCTTCAAACATTTTCTTTCTCCTCTATGTCTTTTATTTTGCTGACCCTTCTTGCGTGACGGCCTCCTTCAAATTCTGCTTTAAGCCAGGAAAAAACTATCCTTTTTGCCTGTTCTTTCGTAAGCATATACGACGGCAAAACCAATACATTGCTGTCATTGTGCCTTCGCGAAAGAACCGCGCTTTTCACGTTAGATACAAGTGCCGCCCTTATCCCCCTTACCTTATTGGCCACTATGCAGCTGCCTATTCCTGAATAACATATCAAAATAGCGCGGTCGCAGTTTTTGCTTCTAACGGCAACTGAAGCCGGATAAGTATAATCCGGATAATCGCAGGAATCGCCGGAATGGGTTCCAAAATCAACGACTTTATGCCCTTTCTCTTTCAAGATAGCTGCCAAAAAATCCTTGAA
>JALOBR010000088.1:0-4056 GCA_023228195.1 Candidatus Omnitrophota bacterium | reverse complement strand
CGCGATGATCGCTGGCCAACGCTATCCTCATTATTTTATCACTAACCATCTTAAGCCTCCTATAGCCACCCCGTTAATTCTATTATTGCCTTTTTTATAAGAGAATAAACCTCTTCATAGACAGAGATACCCCGGCCTATCGGGTCTGGTATATCTTGCTCAAATCCTTGAGGCAGAAACTTTTTAAGCCCAAACACTCTGCCTTCGGCTGTCGGTTCAAACTCCAAAATATAATCCGTATGCACGTCTTCCATGGTAAAGATAAGGTCTGAAGACAAAATAGTCTGCCGGTCAATTCTTCTGGAAGCAAATCCGCTTGCATCCAAACCTTCCTTCTGTTTTAAAATATCGGCGGTATGCGTTGAAACAGACATGCCGCTAGCTGTCGATACACCTCTTGAAATAATGTCGTGCCGGCCGTGTAAATACGGCTTTACCTCACCAATATATTTCTCAAGAAGAAACTGAGCCATAGGGGACCTGCAGGAATTACCGGTACATACGAAAAGTATTCTTTTCTTTATGAATACGTCGACGATGTCCCGCTCAGGAATCACACCGGCTCTTAAAATCTTAAACGGGTTAGGGGTTAAATCTATAATGGTCGACGGCTTGCCGTACAAAGTACTTCCTGAATCAACAATCAGATCAAGCTTTCCGCCAAAAATATTCTCCACATCGCTGCCGGAAGTTGCCTCCCTGCTGCCGCTTAAATTCGCTGACGTTAAAAATACGGCCTTGTTTAACTTTGACAGTATTCGGTTCGCTATAGGATCCGAAGGCACTCTCATTCCTATTTTATTTTCTTTTTTTTCGAAATAAATGATTGTGAGCGGACCTGGCCAGAATTTTTCTATCAATCTGTATCCGAAAGGCGGTAAAACTGAAAAATATTCATTTGTAACATTATTTTTATCTGCCAAAGCCAGGCTTACCGGCAGATCTTTTGACCTTTGTTTCATCTCGTAAAGCTTTTTCAGGCTCTCTTCATTGGCAGAGTCTACCGCAAGGCCATATACTGTTTCCGTAGGCATAGCAACTATGCCGCCTTTTAGAATTAAGCTAACCGCTTCATCTATTATCAAACTGTCTATATTAGCATTATCGATATTAATTCTTTTCACTGCGATTCCCTTGTTTTATACCGTTAGAAATAAATACCTAAACGGGGTGAGTTTTCTAACGGGATTTATTTAAACTTTTCTTTTACAGCCTTAAGCTTAGCTAAATATTTTTTGTCTTTTAGCGCAATTATCGTAAGTGCGAAAATTATGGAATTTACAAAAGCCGATTTTCCTACTCCGCTTGAAACAAGGCCAAGGCCGCGGGGTGTGCTTACTATCGACATTAGCGCATCCAGGCCGTCCAATAACCCCCCCTTAAGGGCAACGCCTATCACGGGTATATTCACATAAGAAGCGACAAAACCGGGCAAGGCCGCAGCCAAGCCGGCACAGGCTATGACTACTTCCGTTCCCTGCCTTTCAAATTCATTGCATAGCTTTCTTAGCTTCTCGGGATTACGGTGAGCGGAAACTACTTCCAATCTGTATGCAATAGAAAATTCTTTTAACATATCAAAACCCGCCTTAAGTTCTTCTAAATCACTCTTACTACCAAGCACGACGGCTATTTTCTTATCCATTCTCCCTCCCTTTTAAAAAAATAAGGTTCTTCCTGAATTTGCGAATTTTTATTTTCGCCAGCTAATTTGACAAATTGAGAAGCTGCTCTTTGACCCGCTTTATCCATAGCCGAAATAAAAGCTTCATTTGAAACTTTATTAAACCATTTCCCCGCGTCAGAAGACCAGAAATTTAAATACTGCTTCAATTCGTCATCTGATAAAGACTGATAAGTATAGAGAAAAGATATAGATATTACGTTTTTAAGAATATTTTTTAATTCCTTACGCATCTGAGAAGTTACCATATCCAGCTCTCCCGGTGTCAACTGCTTATCGGGATCCACAACAGGGTCTATGGCAAGATTCATTCCTTTATACATTGTAATGACTGTTTCAATCTGCATATTAGTCGCCCCTACTGCCTGATCTAATTTCTTTATAAGCTCGGAACGTTCTTCGGGGGGCGGTTTTTGGCCTAAAGCATTCGCAAACTCTTTCATTTCTTTCAGGCCATTCGAACCGGCGGCCTTTTCTTCAAGCCCAGCAATTTTTTCAGAAAGCTTGGAACCCATGAATTCTCTAATCTGCAAAAGATAATCTCTTCTATAATTAGCTTTAAAATAATCGACTACGGATGCATAAACATCCTTTGCATTATAAGATTCAACCATTATTTGGCTACCGGCCTCATATATTTGCGCGGGTATCCGTTCTTTATACTGCGCATATTCATCGTTAACATGAGCCGGCAGGCTTTCAACCTGCTTCTTTACATTAGACAATTCAAGAACTTTATCCAACAAAGAGCTCTTTTCCAGCTCTGCATATTTTTCTCTCGAAATAACCAGTCCTTCCTGCGCCGGTATTATTTCCTTAATGTCTTTATTGTAAAATTTAAGCTCGACCCCTTCAACATCTACCTTTATAAAACTATCAGCTTTTTCAACTATCAACCCTTCGATTTTCTTACCGTCATTTAACACGATAGTATCCGCAAAGCATCTCGCTGGTGCTGCCGGAAGAAACAATATAGCAACATAGATAAAAGTAATTATCGTTAATTTTATTCTCTTATTGTGCGTATTTTTCATTTTACCTTTTGCTTGGAAAATTACAACTAGAGTTATTTTTTTATACGCAGATGATCACAGATTTGTAAGCGAATGATCACAGATAAATTACAATGCAATCAAAATACAATTTTTATCTATGGTCATCTGTGTTGATACCTTAATTTTTTATTAAGGTGTTTCTATCAGCGTTATCGCAACGCTTTATTTCCTATGTCCTTACGATAATGCATCCCCTCGAAATTTATATTGGCAACGGCGTCATAGCTTATTTTAATTGCTTCTTTTATAGTGCTGCCCAAACCGGTTACTCCAAGCACCCTGCCGCCGGAAGTTACAAATTGAGCGCAACCGCCCGCACTTTGCGGCAGGCGTTTAGTGCCTGCGTGAAACACTACTACATCTTTCATCTTCTTTACCTTTTCCAAACCAAATACAGGTTTATCTTTTTCGTAATCACCCGGATATCCGCGTGAGGCACAAACTACGGATACGCATGCGCGGCTGTCCCATTTAAGCCCGCCTGATTTAGAAAATTTGCCTAGATATCCATCCGCGCAGGCGCAAAGCGCCTCTAATAAATCTGAATTCAAGCGTGGAATTACAGATTGCGTTTCAGGATCGCCAAAACGCACATTAAATTCTAAAACTTTAGGCCCGGCTTTCGTAAGCATAATGCCGGCATATAAAACTCCGCGGTATTCAAGCCCTTCTTTGTTTAAGCCATCAATGGTCCTATTTATTATTTTTTCTGAAATTTCCTTAAATACCCTATCCGTCACAACCGGCGCCGGCGAATAAGCACCCATGCCACCGGTATTAGGTCCCGAGTCTCCATCCAGCAGCCTTTTATGGTCCTGACTTGAAACCAATGGGACAACTTCTTTTGAATCGGTAAGAACGAGTATAGAGGCTTCTTGTCCTTCCAGGCATTCTTCGATAATAATTTTTTTTCCCGCTTCACCGAAAATTTTCTCTTCCATCATCGAGGCAACTGCCCGCTTTGCCTCCTCAACTGTTTTTGCCACAATAACGCCTTTTCCGGCAGCAAGTCCGTCTGCTTTTACAACGCAGGGAGCGCCAATGGCTTCTATGTATTCTTTTGCAGGTTGCGGGCTGTCAAAAACCTTAAAATTTGCGGTAGGAATTCCGTATTTTGCCATAAGAGTTTTAGCAAAAACTTTGCTCTCTTCAAGCCGGGCGCAGGTTTGCGTTGGGCCAAATATCCTTAATCCGTAATTCGCAAAATCATCAACGATTCCCAATACCAAAGGCGCCTCCGGCCCGACAATTGTTATGTCTATTTTTTCTTTTCTGGCAAAACTTAAAAGGCGCTCTGTCTCGATAGTTTTTATCTCA
>JALOBR010000087.1 GCA_023228195.1 Candidatus Omnitrophota bacterium | reverse complement strand
GGTCAGTCCGGAAAAAAGTCTGCGAAAATATGAAATGGGCCGGTATTGTATTGGATGAAAAGAGAAATCGCCGCATAAGCGGAAATGAAATTTCATTGATAAATGATAGTAAATCTAAAGTAAAAATAGTTATCATTCCAACAGAGGAAGAACTTGCCATTTGTTTTGAAGGCATAAAATTATTGAGGCAGAAAAGATGACATTATTTTTCGATCCATATCCGCCATTTTTGCGCTGGTATAAAGAAGAAAATGGAAACTACGAGGAAGGCAAATGCGCGTTTGCCCCCGGATGGTTTGACAAGGTAATTAAGGAAGTGGGGGGTATTAAAGAAAATGAATCCGTCGGTTATTGTTTATATCACGGCGGAGAAATAATTAAAAGTCCCGTGACGAGGCTTAATCCGGCAGTAGTTAAAAGACTTGAACAGTGCATTAAGTTTTCTCCGGAATGTAATGCTTTAACTTTTAGAGTTGTCCGGCGTTGCATTAAGGAATTTCCCGGCGCCAAGCATACTTTATTATGCGATACAGCTTTTTTTACAAACCTGCCGCAGGAAGCAAGCACTTATTCAGTCCCTTACGAGCTGTTAAAAAAAGGGATAAGAAGATACGGCGGTTATGGTTTATGTCATCAATGGGCATGGGAAAAAACCAAAATATTTTCTTATACGCCCATGAATAAGGCAATCAGCGTATATTTAGGAAATCATACCAATGCCGTGGCGATAGAAAAAGGCATCTCAAAAGAAACAAGCAGCGGATTTGCCAATTTAGAAGGTATTATATCTTCGAGAAGTTGTGGGGACATAGACCCGTCGGTTATCTTCCAGCTGCATTCTACGGGTATGTCGTTTACGGCAATAAGCAGATTATTGTCTAACGAGAGTGGATTTACCGCGCTGATAGGCAAAAAAACCGAATTTTTAGATATTTTAAAGAGAGGGAAGGGCGCCAAAGAAGTTGCTTTGCGGGAAATTTACTATTATAATATTTTAAAATACGTCGGCGCTTTTATCTCTGTGCTTGACGGAACAGACGCGATAATATTTACCAGCGAAGAGATAAAAAAGGCGATACCTTTAATTTTGGAAATTTGTAAAAGATTTGAATTCCTGGGCTTTAAGCTTAAGCCGAAAAATAGTATAGACGGGAATAAAATAATTTTTGATTTGGCGACAAAGGATTCTTCCATAAAAGTCTTTTGTTTAGAGTATAATAAACGCAAAGTTTTAACCGACTGGATTAAGGAGGATTTATGATGAAAGAAGAAAAAAGATATTTAGCAGATGTGGGTATGGAAAATTTGCCTTTTCCGATGAAAGTAACATCAAGAGCTAATAAGGCCGGCCAGCACACAATCGCCGATATTACTATTTCTGCGCGTATTATGCAGGAGTTTGAGGCAAGCTGGATTGATATATTTATCAAAATCGTGCATGCCCACCGCGAACGCATAGGAACAGAAACCCTTAAAGCTAACATTAAAGATTACCTTAAGCAATTAAAGGCTTCAATGGTTAAGATTGATTTTAGTTACCCATTTTTTATTGAAAAACGAACACCTGCATCAAAAGAGAAGTGTTTGGTAAGATATCTATGCAAGTATTCCGTTACAGCTACCGAAGCTGAAAAGCCGCGCATTGTTTTTAAAATTAAGGTTCCGTGCATTACTACTTATCCTGCATCGTTTGATGAACCCGGAGGCTTCTTCGGTCAATTCAGTATGATTGATATAGAGGTTGAATCGCAGAAAGACATTTATCCGGAAGATATTGTTGCTTTGGTAGATAGGCATGCTTTGGTACCCGTCTATTCTTTTTTAACCAAGGAGGACCAGGTATTTGTAATTAAAAAAGTACATTCAGAAAAAAAGACAAGCGTTGTGGTGGTAGATGAGATAAAAAACGAACTGGCACATATGAATAATATCAAATGGTACGCGGTTAGTTGTTCAAACTTTGGCATGCTTCATTCTTACAGCACATCCATAGGAATTGAAAAAAGTATGTGGATCCCGCTCAGTTATTAAGAGTATCAGAAGGTATAAAAATATAATGCCCACCTGCGAAAGGTGGGCATTATATTTTTCTTCTTTGGTTCCTTAATTTTTTATCGAACTTTCACCCCGTCTCAAAAAAACAAAATTAATGAGTACATCGTTTTTTCAAGTGTGCAAATACGCGGGAAAAATGATAGTGTAAATTATCCCCGAACCTGACCGCATGGATGTTTTCCGGCGGACGTGGCGGGCGCGTGAGAGGAATATGTTTGATTCTCGTTGTATCTTTAAACTTTCATTTGCCCTCAACCAATTACCGTATTAAACTACTTGTATAGTTTGATAAAGGAATAGAAATAAATATCAGATTGGAGAAAGGGAGGGCGAAATAATATGACAATACATTTTATACTTATCGTCGTAATGGCTTTGTGTCTTTTATTCCTGGGACGCAAATTATTTTGGCTTTTTGTGGGTATTGTTGGTTTTGCGCTTGGGGTTGATTTTTCATTAGCTGTCCTTGGGCCGTTTAATAGCATGCCATTATTCGGTGGAGCATTGCTTTTCGGGCTTTTAGGGGCAATGTTGGCAGTTTTTCTGCAGCGTTTTGCAATTATTCTCGCCGGGTTTATCGGCGGAGGATATTTTGCTTATCACCTGGCTTTGTTGCTTAAATTTCCGGAAACAGTAGGCCTGTTATTGTTTGTTATAGGCGCTATATTGGGCGTGATTTTATTTCATTTTGTTTTTGACTGGGCGCTTATTGTTCTTTCTTCCCTTATTGGAGCCATAATGATTGCGCAGGTTTTATCTTTGGGGGGAAATCTGTCCGGAATTATTTTTATCCTTTGCGCTATTCTTGGTTTTTTTATTCAGACGAGAATATTTTTAAGCGGGGACGGTAAAGGCTTAAAAAAGGAATCGTCAAAATAGGGGAGACATAATGAAAAATCCTTCGCGAATTTTTCTTACAAGTATTATTGCCGTAGTTTTATTTTTTAGCGGATGCAGCAGTGATTTACCGGTAGATACAAAATCTGAAATTTCAAAAATATTAGAGACCGAATGGCAGGCGTATAAAAGCGACAAAGCCAACTTTAACGGCGGGCTTGCTATGCAGATACTTTCGCCCAAGGGTGATTATTTTATTGCCACAGACATGAATGATAATGTGACTGGTGCCTGTCATTTTCGTATTGCCAGCGTAACCAAAACATTCACTGCCGCGGGAATTATGCTCCTTAACCAGCGAGGTTCACTTAATATTGATGATAAGATAACCAGCAATATTCCGGGTAAAGATATTCCTTATGTGCCTGATGCCTTCGAATATGATATTCCTTATAAAAATGAAATTACTATCAGGATGCTTCTTATGCATAGAGCCGGCATATTTGATATTTCTAATAACGCTATCCCCGATAATGAATTTTCTCATAATCAACTTTACGTCGGACAGAATTACATCGATTACATAGAGAAGAAAGATAGCAGCCACACTTTTACCTTTGACGAACTGGTCGGCGTTAATGCCAGTAACCATTTATCTTTTTTTAAGCCGGGAACAGCTTATCATTATTCAGATACCGGATATTCTATGCTTGGAAAAATTATTGAGAGAGTTTCCGGAAAGTCTTACGCTGATTTTATCAAAGATGAATTATTGATTCCAAACAGCCTTACTAATACCAGCCTTCCATGGGAAGGTTCAGACAAAATTTTGCCGGAGCCTTTTGTAAAAGGTTATGTCTGGATGAATGGCGGATATGAAGAAGTAACCGAGTCGAATATGTCGCCGCATGTTGCTGAAGGTAATATCATTACTACACCCATGGAGCTTGTTAACTGGTGCCGGAAGTTGTTTAAGGCCGATGCAGGACTTAGCAGGGAGACAGTTGAGATGATGAAAACAGGCTTAAAGAGAGACGATGGAGCAGAATCTACCTATGGCCTTGGTGTTGTGTATTCTCCGGGCATCGGTTATGGACATGCCGGCGCTCACGCTGGATATCTTACTCTGATGAATTACAATCCCGATACGGATATTGTTTATGTTATGTTTGCTAATATATGGGATTGTCAAAATAACCTTGATTCAATAATGGCCGAACTAAAAGTTATGACGGAAATCGCCGCGAAAATTTTAAAAAAGGTAGAAAAAACAGATTGAAGTAATTGCCCTGCGAGGCAGGGTAATTCGTACTATCCGGCAGGGTGTCTTGTCGGGCTGCCTATGGCATTCAGGGCTTGAAAAAATACTGCATTCATTATTATTTGCAGACTCTTTCGCAATTGCCATAAGGATCGCAGATATCATTACAATCTTTGACTCTGTTAAATGGATTGGTTATTTTCTTCCAAACCCCCGCGCAACCGGACAAGAATGACAAGAATATAATCAACGCCATTATTAATCTCATAGTTGTTTTTACAGTATAAAGTGTTATAAGTCAATCTAAAATTTGTAGCGCGCCATTTTTTTATTTGCGTTTAAGCATTTCTTGTATTACAATAGGCGCAATAATCGCTCTTAAAATAAGAGTGATAGAGCTTGCGCTAACATTAGACATAAATAAGTTCCCCGCGGATAAGTCCCCAAAAAGAAAGGTGTAATCAATAACATGAAGATAGCGTTTAACATTTTTATTCCCCGCGACACTAAAACCCCGCCCTTTAAGGCGGGAATTACAAGGTGTGCCGCTTGGGAATTAGCCGTGCTGACACCCAAGCCTTTAGGCCGGGGATTTATAGGGGGATTTATTCTGCTACTTTTGTTTGTCAGTTTCTCGGGGTATTGCCTGCCTGTTGATAATTCTTTTGAACAATTAAAGATTGAACTCAAACAAGAAGGAATATCCAATGAGTTTGTAAAGACTACGGAAAATTCCGTAAAAAGAATGATATCGTCATCTGCGCCAATAGCCGACATAAAACCTGTTTTATTGGATTTGTGGAATGACGGGGTAAGGGGAAGAGCCCTGAAAAACGCTGTAGCTGCGGTGGCTGAACTTATCGCCAGCGGAGATAATGCTAAGGATGCGGCAGAGATTGCATCCGGCGCGGCGCATAAGGCAGAATCAGAAGGCTTAGGCGGATTTGGTATTGGCATGAGAGTTAAAAAGGCGGTTCAGGATAGAAAGGCTTATCTTAAGGCTTTGAAGAAATAATTTTTATATATTCGCGGCGTCAAGACCGCAGTCTTAAGACTGCGGATATAATGGAAGGCTTTATTTTATAGGGGATAGAAAAATGTCCGACAAATCTAATTTCACAAAATATATGCGTCACGGTTCAGCAATCGTAAAGGGGGTAATTGAATCGGGAAGGTTTCAAATTCCTTACAGGATTTATGAGAGCAAAGGCCCGCATGTTATATGCCTTAACGGCGTGCAGCAATCCATGGCAATGTGGCATACTTTTATTATGCGTTATGCGCCGCATTATCGAATAGTGCTTTTTGACTTTCCCAACGAAGGTAAAGGCAAAGTTGTTTCCGGCCCGGTTTTCGTTACGTTGGATGAGCAGGTAGATATTCTGCGCGAGGTTATAAAGGCGACAGGGATTAATAAGAGCGTTACGATGTGTTCTGCTTCGTGGGGAGGAATAGTAGCGCTTGCGTTCGCCTCGCGGCATCATAATGAAGTAAAGCAATTGTGCCTGGCAAGCCTGGGGACAAAAGCAAACGATAAGATGGTTGAAACAATTAAGAAAGGTTCACAGATAGATTCCCATGACCGGCAAAAAATGGCAGATACGTTAATTGAAAGTTTCGGACAAAATCTTCCCGAAGGCATTAAAAATAAAATTGTAAAGCAGTTTCAGGCTATGAGCGAAGAGAGCTTACGCGCGTTTTATGAACATGGTTTATTTGTTATTTCTACAAAAAAGCTTGGCGATTTAATTAAGCTTTCGCAGATTACGGCAAAAACTTTTCTGATACATGGAGAAAACGACACGATTATCGACCCGGAAGATGTTAAATTTCTTTCTTCCCAAATCATTAATTGCGAGGTTAGAACCATAAAAGG
>JALOBR010000009.1:6093-26581 GCA_023228195.1 Candidatus Omnitrophota bacterium | reverse complement strand
ATAAGGAGATAAAGCCCGTTTAAACCTGTAGTGCATACGCTTTGGGCTTTTTTCTCATCTGTTTTTATAAGCTCCCAGGGGGCTGTATCATTTATGTATTTATTAACAATATCTGCGAGCGGCATAATTTCACGCATAGCCTTGTTATAATCCAGAGTTTCATAGAACTGCGCTATTCTCGGCAAAGCCTTCCTTATTTCATCCAAGATGTTTACGCCTTGCTCATCAATTTCGCCTAAAGTATTGTTTAATTTTTTATTAACAATTTTTCCAAGGCGGCTTCCGATGTTTACCACTTTTCCCAAAACATCAGAATTAATCCTGAAAACGAAATCGCTTAAGTTTAAATCTAAATCATCCACTGCGGGCCCAAGCTTTGCGGCATAATAATAACGCAGCAATTCCGGGTCAACGTGTTTTAGATAGTCGGCGGCATTTATGAATGTGCCTCTCGACTTTGACATTTTTTCTCCATTTATCGTTAAAAATCCGTGGATGTTAACTTTAGTCGGCGTAGAAAATCCGGAGATCATAAGCATTGCCGGCCAAAACAAGGTATGAAAATATAAAATATCTTTTCCGATAAAATGGTGTATTTCAAAACTTTTCCCGCGCCATATTTCATCGAAATTCACATTTTTGCTTTCGCACCAATTTTTTGTCGTTGCAATGTAACCAACCGGGGCATCCAACCAGACATAGAAATATTTATTTTCTGTGCCGGGTATTTTAAAACCAAAATAAGGCTCATCGCGGGAGATATCCCAGTCTCTAATGCCCTGGGTAAACCACTCCTGCAGTTTATTTTTTATTTCAGGACGAAGATGATCCTGGCTCACCCATTCCTTAAGTTCATTGGTAAAGTTTGAAAGCTTAAAATAGTAGTGAATTGATTTCTTTATTACCGGTTTTGCGCCGCAAATTGAGCAAAACGGAGAAATAAGCTCAGTTGGGTCATATGTTGCGGAGCACGCTTCGCAGTTATCCCCATACTGATCCTCAGCCTTACATATAGGGCAAATTCCTTTTATCATCCTGTCCGGAAGAAACATGCCGTCATGTTCGCAATAATATTGCTCTATTTCCTTTTCGTAAATTGCCCCTTTATGTTTTGCTTCTGAATAAATATACTCACAAAATTCACGATTCTCTTTTGAGTTGGTAGAATAATAATTATCGAAACTTATACGAAAAGCATTGAAATCGCGCAGATGCTCGGCGTACATTTTACTTATTAATTCTTCAGGAGATATATTCTGCTTGCGCGCGCTTATCATAATAGGAGTTCCGTGAGTATCATCCGCGCACATATAATAGCATTCATTACCTATAAGGCGCTGGAACCGCACCCAGATATCGGTTTGAATATACTCAACTAAATGGCCAAGGTGGATACTTCCGTTCGCGTAAGGAAGCGCGCTGGTAACTAAAATCCTGCGTTTACTGCTCATAATTGTTTATAGTATTCGATAAAGATCCATTATTTATAATCTTAGACGGGCTTTATCTTGAGTATGTATTCTACCCTAAATAAAAAACCCCTGCAACGAATTTGTTACAGGGGCATACTTTATTATCGCCTTGGGTTATTTCTTTTCCTTAAGAAGCGCGATGGTTCGCTCATTAGACGAAGTTACCAGCACGAGCCGGGAAACATCTTCCTCTAACGTTACGGTGCCGTATATGTATTTTATGTCGATATTTTCACCGGCAATCCTGGCAGTTAAGCTCTTCAAAGCACCCGGCTTATTTTGCAAATCCACGACAACTACATCATTTTCTTTTACTTCAAAGCCGTTTTGAGTAAGCGTTTCTTTCGCTGCAGTTATATCCTCGGCCACGATCATTATGCTGGCTTCATCATCCATGGAGTATCCGACTATCCCCTCAATATTTATACCGTGGTCAGCAATAATTTTTACAATATTAGCTAAGAGGCCTATTTTATTTTTTGTGGTTAAAGTTATCTCTTTCCAGATAAACACGTTCTTTACCATACGCGCTCCTTTCTTATGATAAACCGGCCATAATTATTTTTACTACAAACATATAGCATATAAAAACGCGCCTCTGCAATTGCATAGTTAAATTTTTTTTGACTTTTTCTACCAATACCAATCTATTTGACGCTTCGTAAAAGTTTTACTTTGGGGGTTGGACAGACTCAATGAGGCTCACTGCGGCTTCGGAAAGCTTTTTCCTGCGAAATTTTCTCGGCACAATTCTTAAACCATCTATTTCGATAATATCTGCGCCAATAAGTTTTTTGTGGGCCTTATGCCTGCACCATTCAGCAAGTGTCGGAATTTTTGCGTCTTTCCCTCCGGAATCGGCGCTATGGGTAGAAAATTTATCTTCCCAATTCAACCCAAGAGTTGAAGCAACAACAGTCATTGGCACTGCTCCACCCATAATCCAGGAAAATGTGCCATATGGATGGATATAATTCGGAAGCCGGTCGAATTCAGATTCAATATCTCCGGTTAACTCGTCGATGATATCTTCGAGGGTTACCATTCCAAGAATCTTATTTTTATCAGAAACGACAAGCGCGATGTGTGTCTTCTCCTGAATCATTGTTTCAAGAAGCTGAGATATAACCATGTCTTCGGAGATTTTTTTTATCGGCCTCATTATTGAAACTATAGCAGGATTCGCAGGATTAGTTCTTAAAACTGTTATTATGTCTTTAAAATTAATATAACCTTCTATGGTTTGAGGATCATTTTCTTTAGCGCATACTGGAAAACGTGTATGCATATCAAGATGGGCTTTTATAAGCGCCTGCGCCAGGCTATCCTGAACCCAAATCATAGAAATGTCCTGCGCCGGTATTACAATATCTTTTACCGGCCGCAGAGTAAAACTTGCCGCAGCGAGAACAATACGCTCTTCCCGCGCGCCAAGAATTTTTGCGGTCCTGGCCAAAGAAACCGCTGCTTTTAAATCATGAAGATCATGACCTTTATAGCTTAGCTCTTTAGGGCTAAACATAACAAAGATACGGACAATCTTTTTTACTATTACCTCAACCACCGATATAACAGGCGCGACAAGAGACGAAAGTGATTTCATTGCCGGCGAAAGCCCTAAAACCATCCACTCTTTATTATGAAGCGCAATCATTTTCGGCACAAGTTCTCCGAAAATAATAATAACGCAAGTTAACGGAATAATAAAAATAACAACAGCTAAGGTTTTAGCAAAAAGCAAAGGCATATTAAAAGTATTCTGCAAGTACGGAGCAAAGCTTTCGCCAACCCCGGCTCCGCCGGTTGCAGCAGCCAATGCGCCGACCAGCGTAATGCCAACCTGTATGAATGCAAGGCTGGCTTCCATATGCTCTTTCATATAGAGCGCCTCAGGAGCCCCTTTCTTTTTTTCGCCTGCCAAAACCGCCAATTTTGCTTTAGAAACAGAAGCTAAACCCATTTCATACGCCGCGAATATGGCGTTAAAAAAAAGCATGAGTATTATTATTAATAATTCGTATATAAACATATTTTCTCTCTATTTCTTGTTTTGCAGTTTATAGTTACTACTTCCATTGAAACTTATTTTACTAAAACAAGCAAGATATGCAAGCATGAACCTTGCATAAATAAAAAGCCCACCCGTGAACCGGGTGGGCAAATGGTAGGAAAACGTTTCTTGCACGAACATATTTATTTTACACAATCAAAAAGATAATTCAAGAAAAAAACCAACGGCAGACCAAAGGTACTTTATGCTTTTTTTGCCTCTATTATTTCAAAGAATACTTTTACTATTTCCGGATCAAACTGCGTACCAGAACCTTCCTTAATTATCTTTAAAGCCTCTTCCCCGCTATAGGCTTTACGATAGGGCCTATCGCTGGTTAAAGCCTGGTATACATCAGCTATAGCGATTATTCGAGCACCCAGAGGTATTTCCTTGCCTTTTAATCCGCTGCAATAACCGAAACCATCAAACCTTTCATGGTGATATAGCACAATAGGCGCTACATCTTTAAGAAAATGTAGATGTCTTATTATTTCCGCGCCTATCTGGGGATGTTTTCTGATAATATCATACTCACCATCGGTAAGTTTTCCCTTCTTCAATAATATTTCATCCGGTATGCCGATTTTACCCAAATCATGAAGCATCGCGGCATGCTTTAAGTCTTCCATTTCTTTTTCGGAAAGGTTAAGCTTTTTTCCGATAGATACAGCGAGAGACACCATATGTTCGCAATGCTCTCCGGTATAAAAATCCTTCGCCTCGATAGTCTTGGCAAAAGCATAAATAGATTCCAGGAATGTCTGGTGCATTCTTTTTTCTATTTTTGATAGTTTTTGCTTAAGGTTATCGATGTTTTCCTGCGTGCCATCAGAAGGCTCTTCAGCTTCATTACCGTTTAAGGTAGCAAGACGGCTTCCGCCGCGTTCTTTCGCAAGCGATACTGCCTTTTCAACTAAATGTATAAGGCCGTAAGCTTCGGAAATATCCGGATCATCTTCAGAAAAGTTAGCGACACCGATGCTGACTTTAAGCTTTAACTTTTTCCCCTGCGGGTCAAAGACATGGTCTTCCAGGTCGCTTAAAAGCCTTTCTGTAAAACGGATTGTGCTTTGCTTGTCGGTATCAGGCAATATAATAACAAACTCTTCCCCGCCGTAACGAGTGACAATATCCATGCCCCGGACGAATTGTTTTAAATATTTTGCAAGTTCTTTTAAAATTTTATCGCCATACGCGTGGCCGTATAAATCATTGATTGAGTTAAAATAATCCACGTCAATCATGGCAAGAGATATAGAAAGAGCGTAGCGTTTTGCTCTCAATAATTCAGAATTAAGGCGCTCGATAAGATATTTATGATTGTAGACTTCCGTTTCTACATCTTTTAAGCTAAGCCCTTTTAATCTTTCAATAAGCTCTTTGTTCTCAACAGAAAGTTGCTGCATTTTCATCGCTTTGCTTATAAGTATTTTTACTTCTTCGATGTTTAGAGGCTTTTGCAGATATCCAAATGCGCCCTCATTTAATGCAGAGATGGAACTTTCAAGAGAAGCGTAACCTGTAAAAATAATAGTCATTGTCTCAGGATTTATTTCTTTTACATATTTTAACAGATCTAACCCCGTGCCATCAGAGAGCTTAAGATCCACCATTAAAATATTGTAGAAAGTTTTACTTAATTTTTCCCGCGCCTCTACCACGTGTGTTGCGCAATCAGCGTCATACTCCAGGGACTGCATTATATCCATAAGGGTTTCACACATCAGCGAATCATCATCAACGATAAGTATCTTTGTCTTATCAATATTTTTCTGGTTTTCCATATTTAATTTTTCTTATCCCTTTTAGCTATCTCATTCTTAAAAATTTCAAGCATATCATTAACTTCGAAAGGCTTCTCAAAAACCTTTACTACGCCGCTGGTATACGCCTCATTAATGCGCGAATCCCGCGGATACGCCGTCATCATAAAAATAATTATTTTTGGATTTATTTGCGCTACCTTTCTAACCAGCTGCAATCCGTCCATGTTTTCCATCCTGATATCGGTAAGCAAGATATCAAAGCCACTACTTGTTTGCATCTTTTCAATGGCAGCGCCGGCATTGTACGCGACATCAGTAACATAACCTTCCGCGTTAAAAATATCAACCAAAGTATTGCAGATATCAGCGTCATCGTCAACCACAAGAATGCTTTTTTTCTTATCAAAAGTAGATTTCATATAAATGTGTTGTTAATATAGTATAACATATTTGCCTTAACGCAACCATGCTCTTTTAAAAAAATAATTCTGACCGTTGCGTATCCGGTAAGCCTGTACAGGCTTTTCAGGTATTTTGTCTTACAGGAAACCTGATAATTATGGTTGTACCTGCCCCGGGGGTGCTTTCCGCAGTAACGACCCCGTTATGCGCGCTTACTATATCCTTAACGATGCTTAAGCCTAAGCCTATACCTCTTGCTTTCCTGCTAAATAACGGCTCAAATACTGAGTTAATATCATTCTGGCCTATGCCTTTACCATTGTCAGTAATTGCCACTTTCGCTTCCACAGAATCAATTGACGTAGAAATCTCGACAAAACCCTCACCCTCTATAGCTTCGATGCTGTTTTTTACAACATCAACAATAGCCTGACACATGTAAACAGCATCAAAAACCACATCAAGATTTTTTCCGAAATTTTTCCTAATTGTGATATTTTTGGGCACAACAAGCTTGGCTAAGGCCTCTTCTACGCATTTGTTAAGATTATTTTTGCCAAAGACCATACTCTTTGCTTTTGCAAAATCCAACGCAGTTTCGATTATATTATTCGCATCTCTTATTTGCGATTTTATTATATTAAGATATTTTTCTAATTTAGCATTATCCATAACAACACCGGAACTTGTCAGGTAATAAATGGCATTGCTTATCACGCCAAGCGGATTTCTTAGTTCATGGCTTAAAGAGCCTGCTGCCTTTCCCAAAGACGCAAGCTTTTCGCTACGGATTAACTTTTCCTGTGCCTGGCGTAAATCTTTTGTCCGCTCGTCAATTCTCTTTTCGAGATCTACGTTTAACACTTCCAATTCGATTTTTGTTTTCTTTAACTCCTTCGTAGCTTTTCCAAGATCTTCGTTGGCTACCTTTAATTCTTTATTCGCCTCGGTAAGTTCAGTTGTTTTAGCAACTAATTCCTCTCTTACTTTTTCTAAATCAGTTTTATTTTTTTGTAAACTAGCAATGAGATCCTCCCTTTCTCTTTCCAGTTTATACCGGTCAGTAACATCCCTGTCAATGCCCCGATAGCCTTTAAAATTACCGGCGCTATCAAAAATCGGCACACCGCTGGATTCTATAATAACAAGAGAACCGTTTTTGTGACGGTATTTATGAACAACGTTCCTGAATGGTTCATGCGACGCAATCAATGTCTTCAGGATAACTTTATTGCTTTTCTCGTCATCATTATCCGTAAATGCAAACGGCACCTTACCGAGGACTTCATCAACTGTAAACCCCAGTAAATCTTCCACTTTCTTGCTGACATATCTACAAATAGTGTTTTCGTCTACCTCCCATATGAAATCGCTTAAGCTTTCGGCAAGATTGCGAAAACGCTCTTCACTACTACGAAGCATTTTTACATTTTCGTTTATCGAATTACTCATAAAATTCAGACTTTCACATAGTGATTCGAATTCCTTACAACCGGTTATTTGCGCTTTTTGTTCAAATTTACCATGCGCGATATCATCAGCGACTTGCTGAAGCTTTTCTATGGGCTCTGAAAATGTACCTGCTATTAGAATGCTTACTATAAAGCCGAAAATTATCGCGATTGAAAAGAATAAAATATATTCCATTAAGGTGCCGCGAAGAACAGCCGCCAGCTCATTAGTGCTCATGCTTGCGCCAAGACAATAAAGATTTCCTTTTTTAGACACAAAGGGAATTAAAACCATTCTTCCATGGCCCCATTCATTATAAAAAGAACTGTAGGCGGGCTTCATTGTGCGAAACGCTTTAGCAAACGACTCGGGATCACTGTGCGCTTTAAAGAATTTGGCGTGATCATTTTTAGAAATATCTTTGCTTGGAGAAGTTGAGGTCGTAAAAACAATCTTACCGTCAACAACCATGCTACTCCAAAGATATTGAAGCCCAAGCTCTTTACAAAGCTTGTTATTCCTGGCTACGATAATTGCGTCATAATCTTCCTGCGTAAAAGAATTGCTGGATAGGCTATCGTGGTAATCATCGGGAAGGATTGCCTTAAGCATCAATGCTGCGGTATAAAGCTTTTGGTCTACTCCGCCCAAAAGCGCCTTTTCCTGCGCTTTATAACCGGCAATAGTGAAGAATAGTGAGGAGATAACTACAACGGCACATATTGCAAAAAATATACGAACCCTGATTTTCATAATTAGGTATTTATGGCACTATATTGAAATTTTGCAAATTTCCGTAAGAAGATTCCATCAATAGGATAAGCGCGGCTGTGTTATTATTTTAGCTGAAAAGTAGTTTATTGCAAGAAAAACAACACTATCCAAGGCAGGTAGTTCCTGTTTTTTTAATGAAGCAACATAGCCTCAACGCCGTGCCTTATCATCATAACGCCTATTGCGCCAAGCAAAATATACATAATCTTCGAAAAAGCACGGGTTCCGCTTGGCCCAATCACATTCATAATTGCTTCAGACCGGTCAAGGCTAATCCATACAATAAGCATATTTAAAACCAACGCAACAAAAGCCGGAATAACATTGTATTTGTCTACCATCATAAGCGTGGTAGTTAAAACTGCTGGCCCGGTAATAAGAGGTGTCCCCAAAGGAAAAATGCCTATATCCTTATCTCCGCCTATCAAGTTGATCTTCTTCTCCGCTCCCGGGAAAAGAAGCCTGACAGCAATAATGAACAGAAACGCGCCACCCGCAATCTGGAAGTCGCTTATAGTTATACCAAGCAAACGCAAAATATATTTTCCGGCTATCATAAAAATAACAGCCATTGCGGTAGCGGTTGTTACCGCGTCAATTATGATTCTGCGTCTTTTTTGGCCCTTAACTCCGTCTATGAGAGATACAAATATAGGAACACTGCCGATAGCGTCTACTGCCACAAATATAGGAATAAAGCTTAAAAGGTAGGGTTCAAATATGGTTTGCATCGTACTGGTTTTATTATGCCATTTTTCAGGAGAAATTCAATGCAAAAAATATTCATTTCTCCGGCTTGCTGCAACGATTAACTGCTACCCGAAGCAAAAACATTATGACGATAAACCCAAATGTAATATTACGTAAATTCCTGAAAAAATTTATTTTATTCTTTCTGTCATTTACAATATTTTCCAAAAATTTACCGGGGTTATCTATATCTTTAAGATTGCTTTCAAATCCTCTGGCTGCTACCAATTCATGGCGCATTTTATCCCGCGAAAGCACGCTGTTAAGCTCCTCCTTAAGACCATTGTTTCCGGCAAACCGATACGCAACCAACAATTTGTCATACAAATATAATTCAGCGCCATAAAGCGCAATTACCCTTACCGCGTAAACATTAGCGATTAAAAAAAGAAGGAAAAGTACAAGAGTAATTACAATTCTTATTCTTTTCATTTTTAAAATTTCCTACGGTTTTAGCCGGGCATCCTTATATAATTACTTAGCTAAAAGTGCCGACTATCCATTATTATAAATAGTTTAGCGGATTACACAACATAAAAAGGTTAAGATTCTTTATCTGAACAATTATATTTGGCTTTTTGAGGAGATTTTAAAGCCTTGTCCGCAGCGGTAAACCTGTACGAAAAAAAATATCGACATGCGTTTTCTTTACAAAATCAATCAATCCCAGCATCTCCTTGCGTATGGAAAGAACCTGGGGTTCCTGTAGAACCGTTACAAAAAGTCCGCGCTGCGCGGCTTCCTGGCAGCTGGCCGAATTTATAAATACAAACGAAACGCACATGAAAAAAATAAAATGAGTTTTGCATATAATTATAGGGTAGGAAAGCTGGATGGATTATGTAAAAAATTTATTTTACAATCTATGTCCTCGTTTCAAAAATTGATTTCTACCGGCCAACACTCCTTGAATTCGTTTTCAGATATCTTATTATCCTTATCGGAATCCATTTTATTGAAATAATCGTTAAATTGAGTGAAAGCCTCTTGCCGGCTGATTTTTGTATCATTATCTTTATCTGCCTTCTCAAATGTTCGTTTCTCGTCTTCCTTCAATTCTTCTTGATCCAAAACGTCATTTTTATCTTTGTCTAACTCATTAAACCGGGCTACTTGGCGTATCTGCATTTCATCGGGAGTTAGAAACCCATCTTTATCTATGTCCATTTTTTGGAATTGTTCACTGGCTGCCGGCATATCAATTTGTTGCGCAAATATATTAAAACAACCTAACAGGATGAAACAACCAAACACAATTAGCTTTTCTCCTATTTTCATATTTGCCTCCTCATTATTTACCCTTACCGCTTAGCAGAAAAAGTATCTGTTTTATCTCCTGCTTAATCTGGTCCATATCGCTACGAAGCTGCTTACTGACAATCCGTTCTACGTCTGCTTCCGTTTCGGCGGCCTCACGCAGCATTTCCTCATCCCTTATGCGCTGAGCAGATTCTCTTTTTAACTCCAACCATCTGCGCCAGGCAAAAACAGCAAAACCAATGCTTAAAGTCAAAAGAACCGTGATAATCTCATCAATATAAACTATCTCTTTTGGGTTTTCGTAGAACATTTTAACAAGAAAATTGAATATGTTTAGAAAGTATGAAGCCATAAACACAAAAACAGTAACCACGCCAAGGATAATCAATTCCCTAAATGCCGCTGAAAATTTTAGTTTTGTATTTATTCCTTTATTGTTTTGCATTCCATCCATTTTTATCTCCGCATTATTCCTAACCACATAATCACGATTTTAAAAAAAATCAAGCTGGAAAAGATTTAAGAACGCGGCTAAAAATGTTTCCGCAATATCCTTCTCTCCAATTCGTCCACTTTCCTTTTCAACTCCATCATGGTGTGTTCCCGGGCAGACGCTGTCCGTTTTAATACTTCCAGCCGTCTTATCTCTTCGCGGAGTCCATCCAATATCTTTTTGGATTCAGTGATATCCTCAATAGCTAAAAGAATTATGTTTGGCTTACCTGATGGCCTTGGAATCTGCCTGGCGTTTAGAAGCATTATGCGCCTGCCAAGGCCGGAAAAATCATGCTCAATTTCAAAATTATCAAAACTGGTACTTTTTGGAAGAAGATTCTCCAACAGTTCTCTTAGCTTAGGAACATCCCATTGACGATTGCCTACGTCATAAATAAGCTGCCCGATAGTCTCTTCAGGTTTTACTTTGAAAATATCATAAAAAGAACGGCTTACGGAAATTATCTTTAGATCCTGGTCCAGAACTACCAATGGCTCACGCACTGCGTTAATAATACACTCCGCATATTCACGAGCTTCCTGGATTTCCTGTTGTTTATTTTTTTCTTCGTTTTCCATGGTTTTACCAAATAGAAACTCGCTTTATTAACCGCTACTCCTTCTCAATTTAAAATTAAGCCTTCAATGCATGTAAAGAAACCGCTTTAACTGCTTAAATGTCGCTTCACTCCCGCGGATAAAATCCTGCACCGACAATCCTGACTTTACCGTTGATACTCATTTTTTTTAAATAAGAAATTTTCTTAGAAGGCTTCTCCTCTCCGGGCTTTGGCCATAAATACTCAACCCATGCTGTATCTTTATCTTTTACTGCGTCAACTATTGCCATCTGAGACTCTTTGAAAACGGTTTGAGTATATACTTCCAGCGGTAAACCCTCAATATCCTTAAAGGCAGGATTAACCAAATCGGCTCCAGACTCAGATGTAACAAAAACATATGTATCTTTAGTATTAAACTTTCCGTTTTTATCCGAGACAATATCAACTCCGACTTGTCCTTTTGTCTTAATGAGCTCAACTGCTTCATCAACCATATTTTTAACTAATATTTTCTTATCTTTATCTGCTAAATCCGCGGCTGTGGCAATATTAGATAAAAATAATAACCCGAAACTTATTACCAAAAAACTCCATAAGTTTGCTCTTCTCATCTTACCTCCCTTGAAAAACAAATACTACGTTTTTGTTTTTCTTAAGAAATCTTTCAATAAAACAAAAAACCCTCTGTAATATATTATCACAGAGGGTTGGAAAGTCAAAAACTCCCCTAGTTGCCCCCTTCGGGGATAATTCGCCAACGCACTTTTGTGCGCTTTCAGCTTCAAAAGATGCTGGTTCATTAGACGAATTATGTAACTGGCGCGCGACAGAAGAAACGGGAAAATTATTAAAAGAATTAGTTTTTATTAATTAAATATTATTTTTTCTTCGGCTATGCCACCATCTACAAAGTTGAGAAAATAATGAACTAAAAAATATTACAGCGATTACAGTAATCCATTTATTTTTAAATGGCAGGCCAACGAATATTCCTACTATGAAACCAATGAAACCCCACAACATCATTTCAGGGGTTTCCACTTCACAATTACAACCTTTTTCCTTACTGTCCCCTTCCTTACCCATTCTTACCTCATTTATATAATATTTTATTCCAAAAATATCTTTTTATTAATAAATTTGGAAATTTGCCCCTTTAGTGAAAATATCGGTGATGATAACGCCGATTAGAATAATCAAATAACTACAAAGATTCATAATTGCTGATGTTTTCATGCAAGAACTCATTTTTACTCTCTTTTTTATAACTAAAGCGATTGGGAATAGCAATACACCCTCAAGCAAAACGGTTAATACATAGCCAAGAATTATGCCTAAATATATGCCTAATCGCATAGTGAAATAACTGAATAACTCTATGCCAATTAACACTAATAAATCTAAACAAAAAATAATAAATACCCCTGCAATTGATGAGATTAGATTAACAATAAAAGAAAAGAAAAAACTAATTATGTAGCTAGTAGCAAATAAATTGCGAATAAAAAATACTTCTATTAAAAGTATTAGTGCCGCCATAATTATAGAATAATACGGTGGCACCGCCAAGCGAACTATAAATTGATGCGATATCAGTGGAAAAACCATATCCGCATATGAATTTTTGATAAAAAATAATACACCCAAAATTGCAATTAAAGATATTTTTAAAATCTTGGTTTTGCCCATAACAGCCTCCTTGTGTTTTTTCGCCCAAACAAAACCTTCTGTAATACATTATCACAGAGGGTTGGAAAGTCAAAAATTTCGGATACGTCTCTTCTATGCCTTCTCGTTTTTATAAATATATCTACTTATATCATACTTATTCTTTTGATAATCATTAAAACTATTATTTTGAAATTAAAATGGTATAATTAATTTTATGATGAATAAAGAGCTGGACACAAAAACATTTTTTATATTATTGCTGATATTCTTATTTTTCGCCATACCTTCATTCGCTGAAACTATTATCCTTAAATCAGGTAAAACCATAGAAGGGAAAATACTCATCAAAACCGATAGCGATATAACAGTAGATGATGGTCGCGCCACTACAACATATTATATTTATGAAATCGAGAGTATTGATGGCAAACCTTTTGCTACTGGGAAATCCAGTTTTAGAAATCTAAATCCGCCTATTATTTCACAAGTTAAATTGGCAAAGAATAATTTTTCTTCTTATTATAAAAAAGGTATAACGTGTGCATTAGAAGGTAATTTTAAAGAAGCGGAAGACGAATTCAAAAAAGCCATTGCAGTGGATAAACATGACTACTCTTCACAATCAACATTAAAAATACTGGCTGATTTTAAGAACGGTATAATAAATAAAGAATATACTATATATTTATTTCAAGGATTAGAATATTTATATAAGCAGGAATACGAGCAAGCAATCGAGGAGTTTAAGAAGGCCTTAGAAATCAATCCCAGTTATATTAATGCGTATCTTAATATTGGCGTTGCTCGATATTATATATCGTCTGCTTTTTATGGACCGCCTTCTAGATATGGCCACGAACCCCACCGAGTTAGAATATATACAGATAGAGGCACGACATTTCCAAATGATATTCATTTATATTTTGAACTTGTTCCATTATATTTTCACCAAGACCTTGGGGATATGGCACCTTACTGCGATAAAGCGATTCGGCTTAATCCCGATAACTTTGTGCCATATTATATTAATGCTCTCATGAATATCTATAGCGGGCGCTCTAAAGAAGCAAAACCTTATTATGAAGAAACCGTAAAAAGAGGTGCTTATGCTGATGCGTATATCGGTCTTGGCTACTGTAAAATTTATGAAGCAGGGATGAACCCTAAAGCTTTATCCGAAGCTATATCTTGTTTCAAAAAAGCTATAGAAATAGATCCAAATAATAACTTAGCCTATGCTATTCTTGCCAGCATCAATGAAGCATTTATGAATAAATATCAACAAGCCATATTTTTTTATCAGAAAGCAATAGAAATAAATCCTTATGATATTATTGCCTACAACAATATAGGCGGTGACTATGTTTTGTTAGGCCAACCTGAAAAAGCTAAAGCCTATTTTAAAAAAGCTCTGCAAATTGATCCTTATTCTTTCGTAACTTATATCAACCTTGGTCAAACTTATAATTTTTTGAGTCAATACCATAAAACTGTGGCCTGTATCCAAAAAGGAATTAAAATGCAAAAAGGAGAAGATATCTATAATGAAGATGCCTATTATGTTTTAGGCATTGCTTACCAATCCCTAAAACAATACGATGCAGCTATAGAATGTTTTCATAAAGCCAAAACCAAACATCGCGGAGATTCTTATTTCCGTTTGGGAGAAATTTATGTTTCTTTAGGAAATTACGAAAAAGCCAAAGAGGAGCTTGAAAACGCAAAAAAGTTATATCAACAAGAAAATCATCATGAAAAAGTTAAAAAAGTAGAAGAACATATCAAAAATATTCCCTAATTATCTTCCCTTAACGTGCTACGACTATCGTGTAATCTCCCCTCGTAAAACCATTTCCCCAAAAGCCCTTTTCTGAAAAATCTCTTTGGGTCAAAAAATTCGTAAAAGATATTATTTATTCGGCAAATTCCGTCCAGATAAATATTTTTTACTCCGCCCCTGAAAACCAAAACGCCGCCCAAGAATTGGGCGGCGAAATGGTTTGTAAAAATGCAATGGCTCCCCGGGTAGGGCTTTCCCTTCGGCGAACCTTCGTCATTCGCTTCGCTCATTCCTCTCCACAAAGAGGAAACTACGTTTCCCCTCTCTGGCGGGCTCATCCTTCGGATTCGCACCTGTCACTCCCCTTCCTTACGAAGAAGCTTAAATAATTTGGGGGAAATACTTTCCCTCAAACTCCCTTGACGGTTCGAGCCTTACCCGCTGAAAACCAACAATAAAAAAAGCCCGTCATAAAGACGGGCATTTTTTCATTGGCTCCCCGACACATTCTCTCTTCAAACTGCCTTTACGGATGTATTTGAGTTTGATATCCTAAGGACGGCCCACGGTCAAAAACGTCTGGTCCTAAAGCCTACTTATTGCATTCCTGAGGATTTACCGGCTTTGATTCGCGACCGAATCCCGGCTGGCTATCTAAAGCGGATGTTTCCTGTGCCTTGATTTAATATTGGACGGGTAGGTTATTTAGAGTGTTAATATGTGTAGTAGTTTGCAACTTTTACGCTGTTACTAACAACCAATTGTTTTGTCTTATCTAAATCAGCCTTCGGGACAACCAGATAAAGCTTCGCAGAACCATTCGCATATAATTTCCACTGCTTTGCAGCTTCTGAGGTTATGGTTTCAGATGTTTCAACTTCATAAATATTTGTAACCTCGTTCTTGACGTCATCATACGTATAGACATCTGGATAATAAGTTACCTTTTCTCCCGGCTGGAATCCGGGTCCTGTTACAGAATATGCCTTCTCTTGCGCAGGATTAACTCTTACTTTATATCCTTGAGTTATCAAAAGAGACCGCATTTTCTCAATAATTAAATCGTGCGTATTGATTGCCATATTTATTATGCCTTTTTTGGAGGATTATCGTAAGTATTTCGTTCTAAACCTATTATTTGCTTTTCGTGTGCTGCAATGCTGGCTTTTATAGTAGAGGTATCTCGAACAATTTCATCCACTTTATTGTCAATATCTTTCACATCATCTTCGACTCTGTCAAGCCTATTAAGAACTTTACCACAATAAATCGCTATACCCCCTAAACTTCCGCCGCCGAAGAAATAAGGCATCATTTCGACCCAAGCAGGACTATGAATTAGACCTAAAGACTTGCCTGCGGCCCATAGGAATATTCCTATAATGCCTCCCCAAATAAGAAAAGTGGCAAAATTCTTTAAGGAGTTGTTCTTTTTTTCGATTCTTTGGGCTTTCTCCATATCTTTATTTTTGTCTATAGTATATCACAAATTAGTTACTATCAAGAAAAAAAATAGCCTTATATCGTTATCCATTCGTTCTGTCATAATCGCGCGTAATTGCTTGAGAAAAGGAATAAATCTTGCCGAATGGTTCCACGTAACGTCTCTGCTTGTTCTTTTCGATAACGACCTCGGCAAAAGACCCGCTGACTGTGCAAGATTTGACCGACTTATCCTTAGACATTATATCTATAATTCTACTCAAACATTCGTTCATACCCTTGTGTAACATTGCAGATAAGCGCGACCTGTATCTGACAAGACTAATAACGCCCTCTGCTAATATCTCGGCTATCTTGTTGAATCGTTCCTTTGAGCTATATTCTAAAATCATTTTCTACCTCGCTTTTAGTTAAATGTTTCGAGAGAGCATTTTCCCTAATAAAATTCGCAAGCCTTCCAAAAATATTTTGTCTTTGCGTTTCATCTGTAACGTCTAACTTAATAATCTTTATTAACGTGGGGATAAGAGCTTTAACCTCTTCTATCCTTTGTTGCAAGTCATTTTCTCCAATATTCACTAAACCCAAAACCTCTCTATTTGCTAAACCAAATGCCTCATAAATATTAAGCAACTGTTGTGTTTCTGCCCTAAGCTGCGCAAGAATATTTTTTTGGGCCTCCATAAGAATACGCCTCTCCCGAACTATCTCCTTCAAAACATTAGCATTAGTTATCCGCGCTTTAGGATTCGCCTTAAGTCTATTAGCTATTCTTTCTAAAGGTATTCCTAAAATTTTTAAAGAATTTTGCAGGTCATCGTAATTATCTGATAAAAGTCGTATTCTGTTTTCAACCTGTGTAAGTAACTCCACTATCAAGCCAAACGCTGAGCCATTGGGTCCTACTTCTTGTTTGATACTTTTTAGAACTTCATTCCTGTATCCAGCAATATCATTATGTACTTGAGACTTACTGATTTTTAGAACTTCAGCTATTTCCCTAACGGTTCTCTTATCTGCGAAATATAATTTGGCCGCCCGTTGAATCCTTGTCGTTCGCCAATTAACAAGAATATCTATCTGCCGGGCATATTCTGTATCACTCAGGTTGAACTCCAAAGGAACCGTTATTTCCGGTTGAATTTCAACGTCTATATGGATGCCCTCTGCATCTCTATGCCATCTTGTTTCGAAATTGTCCATTTTGTCCACCTTTGAACGCCGCTTTATACCCTATTTTTTTGACCATTTGTATGCATAAATAGCTATCGAACGACGCTTTTTCTATATTTTGCGTCGTTAGACCGCGAGCAGGTCTGCGGCCTGCTGAATCTGCTCTTTGGTCACGTGCGTATAAATTTGGGTAGTTGAAATATCCGCGTGCCCCAAAAATTCTTGAACTACTCGCAAGTTAGCTCCTCGATTCAATAATTGTGTCGCCGCCGTATGTCTCAAACAATGGGGACTGAAACGACCTTCAAGGCCAGCTATCTTGACCCATTTGTTTAGCTCTCTCTGAATTGCTCTATGACTAAGACGATTGCCAAGACGACTAACAAAAAGAGGCGCATCGGGAGATAAGCTCTCGTCTTTCTTTTTCTTCCACTCCAAAAAAATTTGTATATGTTCCCTGATAGATTTATTGAGTGGTACCGTTCGCGCCTTGAAACCTTTGCCGACGATTTCGAGAATAGTTTTGTCTTGTACATCACCAACATTAAGCCCTCGAACTTCGCTCAAACGTAAAGCCGTATTGAGCATTATGTCAATTAACGCGGATGCCCTAATTGCATCACAACGTAAGCTTAAAGTCTTTTGGAGTTTAGCCTTCTCTTCAGAGGTAAGATATTTAATACCTTGACGTTTCATATAGAAATACCCCCTTTTGATATTATCTTTTTTGATATTTCAGTAGACTCAAACTCTTTAATTTTGTTTTTAATTTTTGCAAGTGAATCTAAAGAACCATCCCATTTCTTAAACATAGCCTCCAATTCCTTCCTAAGGTTATCCATACCGGCTATTTCTTGAATGCCCATAAGAACACATTTTTCATAATCAATTTTGAATGAAAGATGGGGGTGGTCACTTGCCTTCAAACTACCCAATAAGGAAGTTCGCACTTGACGATAACTATTAAAATAATTTCGCCAAAATTCGGTTTCACTAAATAGCCTTTCTATATCGTTGTTAAACCTATCCTTAATTTCTCCGAATTTGCATCCTTTGTGTCTTTCAGCAATAACTCGTTTCATAAACTTTACTACATTTTCGGAATATAATCCAAGTATGCCCCGGCCTGTGCTAATTTTAATTGCGTGCGGGAGAAGTTTAATTTTATCTCTAAGATACTCAAGCATTTTAAGGCTTAATTCTCCATTGAGGGATTTAAGCAACCCGGCTACAGTAAAAAATTCAAGCATTTCTGAATCAAATTTATGTTTACTCATAATATAATAGGTTTACACTAATTAGTGTACACTAATGAATATATTATGTCAAGCTATATATGAATTTATTTTGTTGCTGCCGTGACCATTCCAAAATTTGCGCTGGTTTCAGACTGTGCAACAATTTGTCCATCCCTAAGAATTTCAACCCGAAACTTTTCGAGAGGATTTGCAACGTTCTTTCGCTGGAAGGAACACGACACTGCCTTCCCTGTAACAGTATATTCAGCCGGGGTCTTCCCCTCCACACTTTGTGATGTCGTGCTGCCATTGGAATTTACTACAAGATACGCTCCAGTAAAACCATTATGTAAATCCTCGTGGGAACCCTTCAAATAAGTAACCGTAAATGTGTTACCGTGCCATTCTACGTCGGTACCGGGCATTTGTTGAGGTGAATCGCTTGAAACCTTTATAATGTAGCTTGCTTCCTTTTGGAAAAAGTATGTAGGCCGCCGCGCTGTCGAAGAATTTGCTTGTTGACTTGGAAATCGATAGTTAGTTATAACCGCTATAATTATTATCGCCGCTGACAGAATCCACAAGATTGTTGTTTTAGACTTCATTCTCCCTCCTTTTGCTTCCACGCCATACTTACCCCTGTTTATTGAATTTAGGTTGAGATAAAACTTCCTTTATTTTTTCCAAAATTGCATCCTCATTGATGAGAAAACCTGTTGCCTTCAGTGTAATTTTCGTCTTGCCGTTGCTTTCTTCAGTGAAAAATACTCCATAGTGATTCATATAATGTTCAGGATAAAGTGAGCCTAAAATTTTCTTCCCTTTGTAATCTTTTTTAAGTACATTGATACCTAAATCACGAAAAACTTCTATTACCGCACTAAACGCTTCTTCATAAGAGCTGTTTACTATTATTTCTTTAGAATGCTTATGTTTTTCTAAATTACTAAGATAAATATCGCCTTTTTCAGATAAACTCGCACAGCCGGTCAACAACATCAGGATAGTTATTAGATAGATTAGTTTTTTCATACAATCGCCTCCTTTACTTGCCCAAAAATAAAGGGGGGCAAGCATTTTTAAGTCCCTCACCCAACTTGCAAGTAAAAGTGAAAGACCGCTTGCCCCGAAACGTTTGCACGCTCGAGACATAGCCTTTTCCTCTTGCAAGTTGGTTTGTGAATCAGGAAAAACTATGTTTCTATTGATGAATCTTTATTTTATTCTATAAGAATCTCCTTAATGCTTACATTTTATTGCCTCGTCTTGAATCTGCTCTGCGTAAAAAGGACATTTTTTAATTTGTGACCTCCTTTACATTCAGGTTAAAATAAATCGTATTTCCAAATACCATTATTCAATTAAAAAATTTTCTCTCAAATGAATCCTTTCTGAATTCAGAAGCTTCTTCACGTTTTGTTTCAAGAGCTTTACGACAGAATCTGTTTGCCGCTTAAAACCAAAAAATTTTAAAACTTCGGTGAATAAACAATCTTCAGTCATACCGGAGTGTAACTTTACAATCTGAACCATACAATCCTGCATCTCCTCTGGAGCAATATATTCTATATCTCTTAAAGACTCCTCCAATTCAGGACTCGGATAACGAATAATTATTGGCGTATCCGCATAAACAAAACTATTTCTTATATGAATATCTCTGTTTGCTCTGATAATAACTCGTAACAGCTCTATTAAGCGAGTTTGAATTTTATCTCCCATTTTTTCCAAATGATAGCGGGACATTACGCGCCTAAAAAGCAAATCCGTATGGATAGGGGCTTCGTGTTTTATGACCAACTCCAATTGTCTACGTAGCAGTTGTCCGCTACTCGAAGAATAAAAGTCTTCTTTATCCAAATACCTTCCCAAATCACATATCGAATATTTTTTACCAAGTCCAGCAGAATTCTCTGTTTTGGGACAGTTTTTAACTACGCTGACTTTTAGAGGTTCGCTTGAATAAGCTCCACTAATCTTATCGACAAAAGACGACTGTCTTTGAAAACGTGCATTTTCAATTGCATTTTTTAATTTAGTAATTTCAACATTCCTTTGCTGAATCCAATCAGGCGACCAAATACGATAAATCCTCCATCCCATTTTCTCTAATACAGCCTGACGCAAACGGTCACGGTCACGTGCCGAATGTGAAGAGTGATACATTGCTCCGTCACACTCAACACCCATAATAAA
>JALOBR010000009.1:0-6083 GCA_023228195.1 Candidatus Omnitrophota bacterium | reverse complement strand
CCTTTGAGGATTTGCAGGGTCAATTACCCCCAAATCAATTCTATACCCCGCACAACCAACCTGTGAAAGAACCTCATATCCTAATTCCCGAATGCTTGCAGCAATACTTTCTTCCAATGGACTCTCAAAATCTTCCTTCTGGCCAATCAATTCCGTACTCAACGCATCATTGCCTTTTTCGGCAAAAGCTAAATAATTTCGAAGATGCAAAACACCTTCGGCCATAATGTTTGGGTCGAAATCTGAAGCTCTAATCGAAGTTACAACAATGATTTTCTCTCTTGCGCGAGTTACAAGAACGTTAAGACGCCTTTCGCCTCCATTCCTATTCAGGGGTCCGAAATGCATACTCAATCTTCCAGTAGCATCCTTGCCATAACCAACACTCAGAATAATGACATCTCGTTCATCCCCTTGGACGCTTTCGAGATTTTTTATAAAAAACCCATCGAGTCGATTATCTGTAAAAAATTTAGCATACTCAGGATTTTCTTTAAGCTTTAATTCGACTGCATCCCAAACAGCCTCCATCTGGGCTATGCTTAATGTCGCCACCCCCAAGCTTTTATTTGGATAATTCTTGAAATGCTCAAACACGAGCTCTGCGACCCTCCGGGCTTCTGCTAAATTATTTCTTTGACCACCACGGTCATAAATTGCATTATTAACAAAGTCAAATTTTACTCCCAAATAATCAACATTAACCAGAGGGGCCGGGAAAGTCACTAATTGATGCTTGTAAAATTTACAATTTGAATAGTTAATTAAGTCTTCATGCCGACTTCGATAATGCCATTTAAGCATATATTCTTTAAGTCCAACCCCTTGGCATTCTTCTAAAATACATTCAAGATTTTCAATGTCCGGTGCCCCTTCATCTTCATCAAACTCATATTGTTCTTCGGATTTAAAAAATGATGTTGGGGGTAATTGTTTATTATCACCCGCGATAATAACCTGTTTGGCGCGTAAAATTGGTGGAAACGCATCTTCGACACATATCTGCGAAGCTTCATCGAACACCACCAAGTCAAACTTAAATTTTTCAGGCTCTAAATATTGACAAACAGACATTGGACTCATTAAAAAACACCTCTTTAATTTCATCACGAGCTCAGATGTTTCCGCAAAAAGCCGCTTGATAGGTTTGTGCCTTTTTTGTTTCGCCGCCTCACGTCTTAATATACCAACCTGCGACCCTCCTGCGCCGCCATCTAACATTACCGGCTTTTTCTCATTAGCGCTCTGGATAACTAAGCTCCTCGATAACCTATTCAATTTAAAATCAAGAGCTGCAAATTTATCTCGTGCTTTTGTATGGTCTTCACCTCTAAATCCTTTAAAAGAATTATCATCCATATAGACTGCATTGAGCCATTCACTGAAAATTGCCTTCCGAAAGATTAAACGAACTTGTTCATAAAAAATTTGCTCTCGAGACTTGTAAATATCATTCAAAAATTTTTCTAACCCGGCCCTACCGAATGAATCATTAACTCTCTGCCAGTCAATCCAAAGTTTAAGCTTATCCAGATTTTTCTGTAATTGGGTAACTTTATCAATAACCAAAACCAATTCGTCTTTATCCCAAGAGATATTTTTCCCATTCAAAATCATTGTATTGAATTCTTCCCAAAGCTTAGTGTAGTCAGTCGATAATTCTTCAATTAACTGTTTTAAGACGCAAAATTTGCCATCATCAATTTTCCGAAGATTGGCGTCCACCAACAATTTCTTTAACCTTCCATCTGCTGGCAAAGAAGGAATTTTAGAATGCAAATTCCTATACCATTGCAACGCCGTATCAACAACAACCCAATCGGTATTTACTCCATGATAATGAGCTCCGAAGAGCAAAGATAGCTGCTCTTCCTGTTGTAAAAAATCATCTTTAACGCGACGCCACTCATGTAAACATTTACATGATTCTTCTATCTCTTGGATATAAGGATATTGCTTGCCCGCTTTAAGACAATTTTGCATCGGAGGCAAAGCCAGCATTAACGAACTAATCGATGCAATTACATGAGAAAGTGTTGATAATAAATCTGTAATTGCTAAAGATTTGAAGTCAACAATGGGTATACCTTTCTTAAGCAAGTATTCAAAAATTTTTTTATCTTGGCTTGCCGTTTCTTCAGCAACCGCTGAACATCTTTGGCGCAGTTCGCTTTCTTGTAGTTTTTTAATTAAAGGGCCACAATCCGAAAGCCCAATTTTCATCAGTAATGTTTTAACTGTATTTAAATTAGTTAGTGCCTGTCTTACAGAAACAAATTTAGTCAACTCACCTGCATAGAACCGTCCAAATATACTTTTATCAGCCTCTATGTCTCTATTTATATTCATCCTTAATTCTGCTAAATTTTTAATCTTAAGAAGGTCATTGTAAAATTCTCGCGGCACAATTTTAGTCTTTGATAAAAAGCATGAGGAAATCTTTTTCATGTCTTTATAATAGCGGGGTAAAAGATATTTCAGAATATATGTTCGGTAAAAACCATTCTTCTTAAATACATGCAAAAAACGAATATAATCCAAATCGAGGATTTCTTTTTTGTATCTTAAAAACAAGTCTTTTTCTATCGATTGAATATCTTGAGTGCATTGTTCCAGAAATTTAATCCTTAAATCAAGCTGATTGCATTTCTCAGAATCAAACCAAACTAACTCTGGACGATTTTCGTCATCAAATAGAAGAATAACGGATTGATAAAGATATTCAAGATTTTTCAAACTTTTAACAGCAGGAACATCTAAATCCTGCCAGATAATTTCTTGGTTGCTAAAGATGCGCCTCAAGGTTTCTTCAAGAAGGCAAAGATACTCTTTGAGTGTCGGCAAATCTTTAACCAAATTGATAAATTCATACTCTTCAATATTAAGTTTCGCTTGTAGCTCGCGCATAGCGCTTATTAAATTTCTAAAATATTCATCGTTCAAGAGAAAAAATCCTTCCGTATACTTCTCAGTAATATAACTATTTGCCAAAAAATATTTCTGAGTTGCCTCTTTAAGCTTTAAAAGAACAGAACATATATGTTGATAGTCAAATGCTTCTGTCCAGCTTGAGGGAACATAGATATTTTGAGCAAGCATTTCTATTATTACTATCATCTCTTGGAAATCTTTTATGGAAACTGCGGAAGGAAGACCTAACGTATTTTGAAAGCTATTCTTTTGACTAACTGCCTCATTAGTTTTAGTTATAATTTTGTCTAAGAGTTCTTCCATGCGATACCTTGCGGAAGGGCTATATTCTAAACTACTAAAACCATACCAAGGAAACTCATCACCTTTAATAAATACATCCCACAACGTTTCCAAGGTATCAAATAAACCATCGAATTCTACCAACGCTTCTTGAGTTAACCCTCGAATATCACTTCGCAATCCTGTTGGTATATAAAGTAAATAGTCTATGGAAGCCAACTGGCTCAATACTTCATAAACGCTCATCTTCAATGGCTCTCTACGCGAATGCAAGGCTAATAAATAATCATTCAATCTCTTTCTTAAACGTAAAAATTGGGTATAATCCGTGTCGGATATTGTTTCTTTTGGTATAGTTTTCTCAGCCAATGACCGTCCTAATTCTTCTATTACTAAACAAAAATCTATCAAACCACATCCTTTAAGACGTTTAAAAACGACTTCCAAGGCTGCCATTTTTTCGCTGACAAATAATATAGATTTCCCATCTTCAATAAACTCAGCAATAATATTGGCAATTGTTTGACTCTTACCCGTTCCCGGAGGACCAACCATTACAAAACTTTCTCCTTTGCGCGCTGTTTCAATACATTTTTGTTGACTACTATCTGCATCTAAAACATAAAATTGTCTTTTAATATCTTTGCTTTCCTCTAATGATTCTTCGGAATAATCATTACCACCGGAATCAATATTATCAATCTTCCCCTCTCCTCCAAAACATGAAATTAAGGGGTGCTGTTTCAATAATTCATGATTTTTTTCATAATCATTATACATAATCAACTTGTGAAAAGAGAAAAGCCCGACATGAACATCCTGTGAGATTTTCATGTGTAAAGGAGTGAGTTCCCTCTCTATTAACGCAAAGTATTTCTCTAAATTCCAATCTTCTGGGTTATTTTCAAACTCTGGGAAAGAAATATTAAAATCTCTTTTGAACTTTACTCTTAGTGCAGGGTTTAGAATTACTTCGTCATCCCCCAGCATTATCTGATAGGATTCACTTGCAGACTTGTGTTCTATCGTAATAGGAGCGAGGACAAGAGGGGTTTTAATAAATTCGCCATTTTGCTTTTCGGACCATTCGACTAAACCAAAAAAAATAAATGCTATATTCAAGCCCCTTTCTTCATATTCGGTTTTTGCTCGTCGGTATAAATTTTTTAAAATTTTATGTAACTCATCATTAGATGAAAACTCGCATACAATCTCATCTTCTTCCGGTGGTTTTACTAATAGCCAATCTATATTTTCTGTGGTTTTAGATTGATTTCCTTCCTGTAATAACTGAGCTTCATCTGTTAATTTATCCTGTTCTTCGGGCCTCTCTTCCGGGAACTCCCAAAAACTAAATTCTTTCTCATCAAGTAATGCGTCATAAAACGATTGAATGTTGTCAACTTTAAGAACCAAGGTGCTAAGTTTACGTTTTTTATAAAATAAGAGATTATTCTGCCGAGTAAGATTGATGAGCTTTTCTTTACAATTGATAAGTTTTAAATCTAATTGCGTTGGCATTTTAACTTAAGGTTATGAGGCTTAAATTATTAAATAATAGTTTATTTAATAACCCTAACTAAACTTTTCTCTCTTATTTCGCTTTTTTCAAATAGGTAATAATATCTTTTCTATCAAATCTGCGTTCTCTTTTTCTACCTACTCGATAACATTTCAACTGTCCATTATCAGTCCAACGACGTATAGTTGCAGGTGTCACCTTCAGAAACTCAGAAACTTCGTTGATAGTCATCAATGGTTCTTGTAAAGTCATATGCGTACCCTCCTATAAGATGATGGATAATATTGTGCATTATTATACTTTGTTATATAATCGAAGTCAATTAAGCTAAGGAGGTAAGTGGCTATGTTCACAAAAGACACTGAGAAGAAATTTACCTGCGTAATATATACAAGGATATCTGACCAAGACCCAGAAGAAATTTCGCCAAGTGATACAATAGAAAGTCAAAGAGACATATGTGAAAGTTTTTTTAAAACCCGCCCTCACTGGAAACTCATTCCAGCAAGATACGATGATAGAAATTACTCTGGCGGAACTTTGGACAGACCTGCTTTAAAACGACTATTACAGGATGCTGAGCAGGGCAAATTTGATATGATAATTGTCAAAAGCATCGACCGCTTTAGTAGAGACCTTGTACAATTCTTTCAGATATGGCCGACTTTAGAAGAACGCGGTATAAATATATGTTGTGCCAGCCAAACATTTAGTACTGCTGACGCCACTGGTAAGTTAATCTTACAGGTTCTCCTAAGTTTCGCCGAATTCGAAAGACGTCTTGCCAGCGAGAGAACCAGAGACAGAATGAGGTATCGTGCAAAAAAAGGCCTATTCCACGGCGGATATCCTCCCTTAGGGTACGATTTTCATCCAAGCGAAAAAGGCATACTGAAAGTAAACCCAAAGGAAGCAAAAATAGCAAGGCGTATTTTCGCAAAATATACCGAAGTGCAATCTGCAAATCGTATCGCTACATATTTTAATGGTCTTGGCTATCGCACAAAAACGTGGAAAACCAAAACGGGTGATGTCAAAGGAGGAAATAAATTTACCGAAGGTATTATATTGAATATTCTCAAGAATCCTGTTTACATAGGCAAAACTGTAGCTATAACAAGAAAAAGGGATAAGGAAGAACGAGAGTATTTTCAGGCGAATTGGAAAACCATTATCAGCAAAAATTTATTTGATAGAGTGCAGCGTATCATTAACTCAAATGCTCAAACAAAAGGCTCAGTAAGTGAAAATAAATATGGTCATTTACTGAGAGGCTTAGTTTGGTGCGACCACTGCAAATCACAGATGTCGCCCAACTATTCTCTAAAGAAAGGAAGGCCGTATCTAT
>JALOBR010000008.1 GCA_023228195.1 Candidatus Omnitrophota bacterium | reverse complement strand
AATCAGTGCATAAACCTTTCGGTATATCGCAGGTAAGAGCCCCTTCTTTGAGATACATATTGTTTATATCAGTAATTTCATATTCTCCCCTGCGGGAGACTTTAAGCTTACGTATAAAATCAAACACTTTTGAATCATACATATATAAACCGGTCACAGCATAACTTGACCTTGGCCTTTTCGGCTTTTCTTCTATCGAAATGACTTTGCCTTTTTTAAAATCTACCACTCCGAATCTTTGCGGGTTACCTACTTTTTTTATAAGAATTTTTGCGCCGTTAGTTTGCCTTGCGAATTTATCGACATAAGGCTTAATTGATCCACCGAATAAATTATCTCCCAAAATTACAACTATTTTGTCTCCATCGGCGAAATCCTCAGCAAGCCTTAAAGCATCGGCTATTCCTTTTTCTCCGGTTTGATAAGTATAGTGGATCTCTTTTAAGTTGAGTTCTTTTCCGTTACCTAACAGCCTTAAGAATTCACCGGCATGGTTTCCGCCGGTAACTATAAGTATATCTTTTATCCCCGCATCCATAAGCGTTATTAAAGGGTAATATATCATCGGCTTATCAAAAACCGGCAGAAGATGTTTATTCGTAATTTTTGTAAGCGGAGAGAGCCTTGTTCCAAGCCCGCCAGCTAAAATAACGCCTTTCATTTATTTCCTCCAATCATACGGAATATTATTATCGAAAGCATCCACTCTGTATTCATCAGGTTTTTCCTTATTATACGGCAAAGTAGGAACATTTACTACTATTGCGGACACATCTGATATGCATTTAAACCCATGATAAACACCCCTGGGAATCTTTACCAGCTTTGGGTTTTCAAGCCCTAATTCAAAATCCATAATCTTACCGTATGCACTTGATTTTTTCCTGGCATCGTATAGCGCAAGCCGCATTTTACCAAAAACACAACAGAAATAATCATCCTGCAATTTATGGTAATGCCAGGCCTTGGTAACGCCGGGTTTTGCGGTAGTTATGTAAACCTGGCCGAATTTTTTAAAAATTTTATCGTCATGACGCAGGATTTCCATCAAATGCCCTCTCTCGTCGTAATTTACCTTTAATTCTTTTATTTCAACATCTTTAATCATAGTTTTATTATGTTTTTTCCGCCTTGTTTATAAACGTTACGCGTATCAAATATAAGTTTTGCGTTGTTTTTTATAAAAGCGTAGTCGACGTTAGTATGGTCGGTGACTATAATCACACAATCAAATGTTTTTAATTTTTTGCTGTTGATTTTAATTCTTTTTAAATCAATTCCATGAATTTTTAAATAAGGCAGAAACGGATCACAAAAACTTACGTTAGCGCCTTTTGCCTGTAATGTCTCAATTATTTCTATTGCCGGGGACTCTCTTAAATCTTTTACATCTTTTTTATAGGCAACGCCGATAATCAATATTTTAGCGCCATTTAAATACATGTTATGGCTGTGCAGTATTTTTTTAAGCCTCTCCGTAACATATTTCGGCATAAAATGATTTATGTAAGAAGCAAGGTCTATCATTTTAGTTTTAAAGCCCAGTTTTTTTGCTTTCCAGGATAGATATAAAGGGTCAATGGGAATACAGTGCCCCCCTAAACCGGGGCCAGGGTAAAATGGCATAAAACCGAAAGGCTTTGTTTTTGCTGCCTCAATTACTTCCCATACGCTTATTCCAAGCTTATTACAAACAATAGCGAATTCGTTTGCTAAGGCAATATTTACGAGACGAAAAGTATTTTCCAGAAGCTTTGCCGTCTCTGCTACTTCAGGACTTGATACAGGAAACACTTTTTTTATTATTTTTGAATATAGAATCCTTGCAAGCTCTGTTGATTTTTCTGAAAATCCTCCTACAATTTTTGGTATTTTTGTTAAAGGAAATTTTTTATCCGCCGGATTAACCCGTTCCGGAGAAAAACAGAGAAAAAAATCTTTCTCTGGCTGCTGACCGGTTTCTACTAATGAAGGCAGCACAACCTCTCTTGTTGTAGCAGGATAAGAAGTGCTTTCTAAAACAATAAGCTGGTTTTTCAAATATTTTTTTATCGTTCTCGAAGCAGCTAAAACATAAGAAATATCGGGCATCTTAACTTTTCTAAGCGGAGTTGGCACGCATATTATTATACAATCGCAATTTCGAAGCACACTCGCATCAACTGTAGGCAGGAATCTTTTTTTACGAATAAGGGTAAGGACATCTCGCGGGTCAACATCAACTATATATCTTTCACCTTTATTCAGGTATTCGATATGTTTTGGATTAGTATCAATACCATAAACAATATATCCTTTTTTAGAAAAAGCTATCGCAAGAGGTAGACCCACATAGCCCAGCCCGATTATTCCTATCTTGGCTTTTTTGGCCTGAATTTTATCTTTTAATGAATTATATACTTCCATATATTTTTGCAGGTGCCTGCCGGGCTATCCACCTACGGAACTTATGGCAGGTAATTAGCAATTACTGCGCCGATTACGTTCCTAAGCCGATATATTTAAAACCCGATGCTTCAACCTGCTTTTTATCAAACATATTTCTGCCATCGGCGATTAAGGGGTAATGCATTAATTTCTTAAATTTTGAAAAATCTACTTTTTTAAACTCTTCCCATTCGGTAAGAATACAAACGCAATCGCAATTTTTTACGGCCGTATAGGCATTTTTTGCGAATTCTATTTTTCTATTCCCAAAAACTTTCTTTGCTTCGCTGTTTGACTGCGGGTCGTATGCCTTAATGCATGCCCCCTCATCCAACAGAGAGCTTACTATATCTATGGAAGGAGCAAAACGCATATCATCGGTATCGGGCTTGAAAGAAAGCCCCAATATCGCTATCTTCTTATTCTTCAGTACCCACAAATGCTCTTTTATCTTATCAACCAAATATCTTCGCTGTTCATCGTTTATTTTTTTAACTTCCTGAAGAAGTTTAAAATCGTAACCTAATTTTTTAGAGATATAGATGAAAGCTTCCAGGTCTTTTGGAAAACAAAAACCACCATAACCCAAACCAGCATTCAAAAACTCTTTTCCTATGCGTTTATCCAACCCCATGCCTAAGGCTACTTCTTTTACGTTAGCCCCTGCCAAATCACAAATATGCGCTACAGCATTTATAAAAGAAATTTTTGTCGCCAGAAATGAATTTGAAGCATGCTTTATGAGCTCTGAAGTATTTATGTCGGTTACAACTATCGGCGCCTTAATAGAAGCGTACAGGCTCTTTAGAATCATTTCAGCGCGGTCGTGCTCTACGCCTATCACTATTCTATCCGGATGAAAAAAATCATATATAGCCTTTCCCTCTCTTAAGAATTCCGGATTAGACGCTATGTCGAATTCTGTATTGTTTTTTCTATATCTATATATCGTTTCCTTAACTTTGCTTCCTGTCTGTACCGGAACGGTTGATTTTTCAACAATTAACTTGTAAGAATTTAAATTCCTGGCGATTGTTCTAGCGACATTCTCTATCGAAGTTAAATCAGCGGAGCCATCAGCTAGTGACGGGGTTCCCACAACTATAAATATTACATCTGCCTTTTTTATACTTTGCTCAAGTGCCGATGTGAAAACAAGGTTTCCCTTATTTATGTTTTTTATTACTATCGAATCAAGCCCGGGCTCATAAAAAGGCAAGATTTTTTTCTTAAGAGACTTTATTTTATTTGTATCGTTGTCGACACAAATTACACGGTAACCCAGTTCAGAAAAACAAGCAGCGCTTACAAGCCCTACGTGGCCTGCGCCAATCACGCAAATTTTATAATTTTTATTAATAACTTTTCTTTGCACCGCTGTAAGTTTGGTCAAATCCAATATGGAGATCCGGAAAAGCTTTAAGCGTAAAAGCTACCCAAAAGGTTAAATCCGTAACGTCATCTCTCTGTTTATCTACGTCTACCCCGACATCCAGCCACCAGCAATGCAGGTCTTTGCGTAAGGCATACTGCTGCTCAAGAAATTTACCGCTTTTAAATTCGTAGCGGGTATAATTTTTAAATTGGAGCTTAGGCGTTAATTGATAAGTGAAATCGAGCGTGCCTTGAGAACTGTAATTTGCGGAATCTGAATCATAGTTGTATTCGCGTACGTACCTTTGCCCTATCGATACTGTATATTTTTTGTTCTTAGTATCATTGAACGTGACGTCTAAATTTCCTTCTCTGAAGGCATTAAAAACATTATCATATTGGGCATTACCATTCAAAGAAACACCTTCTACCGGATAAAATTCTAAATCTGCCTGTATTGTATCAAGATACGTGCCTATTTTATCTAATGTTCCACGCTTATCTTTTTTATTGACCTGATATATTAAGGATGGGCTAAAATATATAAAATCCCAAGTACGGTCTTCATTCTTCGCCTGTAGCTTATTTTCTAGCGCTACGGTAACAGTTTGGGTTCTTTTTAGATTGTCTATATCGTCAAATTGAATAATTGAATAAATGCTATCTTTGGATACGCTTGGCTTGGTTATGTAATTATAGCTTATTCTTGGCGTAATTATATGCCGCATTTTATCGATATCTTTTCCGAATATTTTAAAATCCGTGTCGAATGTTTTATAAATTTTCGTGCTGAAATCCATGCCTGTTTCAAGGGCTGTACGGAAAACATTTTCACTGCCATCTAAATTTTTTGAATAAAACGTGCTGTAATTACCCACATAAGGATTCAAATAAAGCCAACCGAATGTCTTAGGATAGTTAAAAGCATTATGCGCATGAACCCTTTGGGCGTTGTAGCCATCATCTACGTTTGCAAATTTTTGAGAAAGCGAACCAGCAGTGGTTTTACTCGTTAAATATAAATTACTATTACCAAGATTCTGCTGGTAAAAATTATATTCCATTTGAGGCAAATATTCAGTTTCATCAAAAAATTTGTTTGCGCGGCCCTGGGTTAAAAGAGAAAGCGTTGAATTAGAAAAAGAATATGTGGCTAAATTATAACTTAAAGGGTGCGGATCTATATCATATTCCCTTTCAAAAAAATCCTTCATGAAAAACTCATCAGAGAATTTATTAAACTCACTTAGTAAAGACAACCGCTCGGTAGGTTGCCAAGTATGAGAAAATTGAGCCTTATAACGGTCTTGCGGAAGACGACTGTCATCTAAATCTTTTCTTTCCGGATATTTGTCAAAAAGTTTAGAACGATTTTTCGGTTTATTAAGCTCATCGTTCAGGTAATAGAAATTTGCGGAAGCTTTTCCTAATTTTTCAGTTTCTGCGTAATGGTTTACGCCGGCGCCTACTCCTCTTTTCTCATACCAATCAAGGATAAGGCGACCGCGTTGTTTATCATTAAGATGATAACGATACCGCCCCAAAACATAATAGCCCCAGTCTCCGCTTTTTCCAGGGACTATCATAAAAGGAAACGTCTTATCTTTAAGCGGGACAGCTAAATATGGAAAATAAAAAACAGGTACTTCACCCACTTTCATCACAACATTTTTGGCAACAATCTTTACTTTAGGATAAGCAATTATCTGTTTTGCCATCAGCCTATAGTGCGGTTTTTCCAAATCGCACGTTGTGATATATCCTCCGCTTAACATATATTTATCCGGCCCTTCGCTGCCGGCCGATTCCGCTTTTCCGTAAATAGGGGGCGACACTATCCTCATATTCACCATTTTTGCGTTCTGGTTGTTAAAATCATAAACTACTGTTTCACCGTAAATAGTTGTATCTTTTCTTACTATTTTTACATTGCCTTTAATATTGGCGATGTTGGTATTTGCATTATAACTTGCCTCATCACAGGTGATCACCATCTCCTTATATTTCATCTTGACATGGCCCTTGACGAAAACCGTGCCGTCAGCCTGAACATAGTTTATTTCATCTCCGTTAATCTCAACAGGAAGGACTTTTTCCTGAGGGTGCGCCAGAAAAGGAAAGCAGAGGATAAAAACAATTACGATAAACGCTTTCTTTATTTGTTCCATTTCTATTTTTTATCCAAAGTTTTCCAATCTTCAAGAAATCTTTTGATTCCTATATCTGTTAAAGGATGCTGCATAAGTTTCTCGATAACTGCATAGGGCACTGTTGCTACGTGCGCACCTATCCTGGCGGCTTCCACAAAATGCAAGGGGTGCCGGATAGAGGCAACTATAATCTGGGTAGGAATATTGTATTGGCCATAGATTAACTTAATATCCTTTATTAAATCCATTCCCTCGAAAGAAATATCATCGAGCCTTCCCACAAAAGGAGAAACATAAGTAGCGCCTGCCTTTGCAACAAGCAGGCTTTGAGATGCCGAGAAACAAAGAGTAAGATTTGTTTTAATACCCGAAGAGGTAAGTTCTTTTGTCGCTTTCAGGCCCTCAACGGTTGAAGGAATTTTTATAACAATGTTACCCGATAACTTAGAGAGCTGCCGCGCTTCTTTTATCATGTCGGCTGCATTAAGCGCAATAACTTCTGCACTTACCGGACCGGCAACTTCCTTACATATTTTTTTAAGCTGCTCAAGCGGCTTTTGTTTTTCTTTAGCAAGAAGGGTGGGGTTGGTAGTAACTCCGTCAAGAACCCCAAGGGCATTTGCCTTCTTTATTTCTTCAAGGTTCGCGCTATCGATGAATAGTTTCATTTATGCTCCTTGCCCAGAAGGGCAATACCGACGCAATTCATTTAAGCGTCGGGTATAAAGCCCAGAAGGGCAATACCGACGCAATTCCACTAAGCGCCGGGCGCTTAAGCGTGGGGATATAATTTTTCTTTCGCCAACAAGGCTGCGCCTATAATCCCCGCGTCATTTAGCTTTGCTTTAACTAATTTTAAACCTGTAAGCTGCGGCCACATCGCTTGAGCCTTTAATACCCTTAACAACAAAGGCTTAAACAAACTAAATGCTCCGGAAACCCCTCCGCCAAGAATTATGATTTGCGGATTGAATATGTTAACCATGCCGGCAAGAAATTTTCCTAAATATTTTGAAAATTCCTGCCATACAATTATTGCTTCTTTCTCTCCCGCTTTTGCTCTATCAAAAATTTCCTTAACCTCACTTGGGGCTTTTACCATTTTTTTAAGCTTACGGTATTTTTCAAGCAAACGGTTGCTTCCGGTAAAAGTTTCTATGCATCCATAGCCTCCGCAGCCGCATTTTTGGCCATTTACATCAATAACTACGTGCCCCAGTTCAGAAGCGCTGGTTGCGCCTTCTATAATTTTTCCATCAAAAATAACAGCGCCGCCAAGGCCTGTGCCAAGAGTTAAAAATATCGCGCGGGTCATCCCGCGACCGGCCCCCTTACGCACTTCGGCGAGTGCAAAAATATTTGCATCATTATCAATAAAAACGGGCAATTTAAGCTCTTTTGTAAGTGTTGTTTTAAGGGGAAAATTTTCCCAGCCCGGAACATTTGGAAGGTAGTATATCGAGCCTCGCTCTACGTTGATTATGCCCGGAGCGCCTATACCTACGGCTTTAATATGATAGTTTTTAAATGTATCTTTTATTTTCTTTATCTCGCTTATAAACGCTCGACTCTCGCGAAGACTGCTCGAGGAATATACTATTCTCTTTAGGATTTTGCCGTTAGAGTTTACTATCCCGGCCTTTATATAGGTACCCCCCCAATCAATGCCCAAAAAAACTTTCATCACAATATTTTATCGGATAATCCTTGATTTGCAATGAAAAAGTAAGGGAAAAGAAGCAGTTTATGCTTAGTGGTTAACTGGGTAGATTTGTGGCCTTTGACAGAAGGCACTTAAATAAAAATATTGCAGTGTATTTTTATGCATTTAGGCGAGTCGGGGGAACCCACGTCAAACTCACTATTTCAAATAGAATTAAATAGAGTCGGGAGAGTGGGATTTTTAATGAGACTTAGGTTTTTGAAGCGTAAGCGCACAAAAACCTTTAGTCGAATTAATCCCGACGAGCTTTCCAATATTTGAGCGAGTCGGGGGAACCCACGTCAAACTCACTATTTCAAATAGAATTAAATAGAGTCGGGAGAGTGGGATTTGAACCCACGGCCTTTTGGTCCCGAACCAAACGCGCTAGCCGGACTGCGCTACCTCCCGATTCAAACACAGATTATCACAGATTCGTGTATCGTAATTCGTTTATTGGTTGCGCTGCTCGTTTCATCATTTGTTAAACGTCTTACGCTTGAGGCAACCGCAACCGCTTAGCGTAACCCTATTTGTGATTATCTCTGCATTTCAAAAGATAATCAAATTCTACGTTAACCCAGCTACCTATTCTTTTGTATTTTAGACTTGTATTTTCGTAGGTAAAAGGGATTATGTCAACGGTAAAAAAGCGCGGCGTAACTTTTTTTACGGTAAGAGAGATTCCATTTAATGAAACTGAACCATTATCGACAACATATTTTCTAAAATTTACCGGCAAATTTATCTCAAGCTGCCAATAGTTATTTTTTTTAATTATTTTTTTTATTTTAGTTTCACAGTCAATATGCCCTGAAACAAAATGCCCGCCGAGCTTATCTCCTATTTCAAGCGCGGGTTCAAGATTTACAAAATCTCTTACCTTCAGCCTTTTAAGGTTTGTTTTTTCAACTGTCGGCTTAACCGCATCAAAGTAAAGAATGCTGTTTTTTTTATCTGTAAGCGTAAGACAAACCCCGTCGACAGAAATACTATCAGAAACTGCCGCTTCTTTAAAGACAGCCTTTGAGTTTATGCCGATTTTAGTCAAAGTACTGCTTTTTGATATTTTTTCTACCGTACCCAATTCTCTAACTATTCCGGTAAACATATCTTTATAAATTCTAAGCGCCAAGCACCAAATTCCAAACAAGCTCTAATTTTCCAAATTCTAATGTTCCAAACTCATTTTGTTTGGAGTTTTGGTCATTGGACATTGGGATTTTTTTGTGGTTTGAAATTTGTAATTTGGAATTTTTAATCATACTCTCCCTCTATATCCTCTACAACAAGCATATCTCCTATTACCTCTTCTATTTAATCCTGCCGAACGCTATAAAATTTTCCTGCGAGCGAAGCGAGTGTGAAAATTTTACGTATCTTCTGTTAAGCGGGGTGAATACAATACCCGGTATTCGCGCGCGTATTTCTTTTTTGTTTATCAACGTTCACCCGCTTCTATTTTACGCCGGGGAATTCTTACTCTTTTTGCATCAGCCCAAAGATGTTCAAGGTTATAAAATTTTCGCGCATCATTTACGAATATATGCAGTATTACATCAGAAAAATCAACAAGAACCCAGTCGGAGGAATCGTCTTTTTCAAAGTGATGCATTCTAAAATTATTTTCTTTGGCTTGCGCGGCCACCCAATTCAAAATAGCATCAGCCTGGGTGCCTGTTTCTGCGCTACAAATAACAAAATAGTCGCAAAGACCGGAAAGTTTGCTGACATCAAGGACGACGGTGTGTTTTGCTTTTCTATCAAGAGCAAACTGCGCGACTTTCAAGGCTTTTAATTTGTTTTGTGAATTTTTTTTAGGAATAGCTACCTCCTCAATGAGACTTACAATTTTTCAGACTTCCTGAATGAAAAATTGTTTAGTCGAATTGACCCCGAAGCGCTTCGGTTAAATTTCACGACCTGCGGCCAGGAGATTTAACCAATACATAGGCGCGAGGGATAATTTTATTTAAATAATCCTACAACATCCGCAATTATTTTTTCGCTTTTACTATCCACATCTCCTACACAGGAAACACATAAATTATTAAACTTAAATATTTCCCCGGATAGTTTTCTTATCTCTTCTGCTGTTACTTTTTTTATTTCTTCTTTTATTTCTTCCAAAGAATAAATTTTTCCCAAAGAAAGGTAATTTTCCGCAAGATAAAACATCCGTCCCTGGGGGCGTTCCAACCCCATTACTATTTGGCCCAAAATATAATCTTTTGCCCGCATTAACTCTTTATCTGAAACTCTTGTTTCTTTAATTTTTTCAAGCTCTTTTAAAATACTTAAAAGTGCTATTTTTATTTTATCCTTATTCAGTCCTGCGTGCACCACAAACGCTCCGCTATCTTTGTATTTTCTAACATCGGTTGAAATTTCATAGCAAAGAGCTCTTTTTTCCCTTACTTCCTCAAAAAGTCGGCTACTCATATTTGCGCCCAATATAACGCTTATAAGTTCGGCAACAAATTTCTTCGGGCTCAAATAAGAAACACTTCTAAAACCCAGACAAAGATGTGTTTGTTCAATTTTTTTATTTTCTATTTTAACATGGGTGCCATAAAGCGATCGCGGCGCCGTATATTTAAGGTTAACTCCCTGGGGTATTTTTTTAATTTTTTCTTTAAGCAAACTCAATACTTTTTCATGATTATAATCTCCGCTGCATGAAATTACCAGGTTTGAAGGCCTGTAATAGCCGCTTCTAAAACTTGAAAGGTCAACCCTATTTATCCTGCTTACAGTAGAAACATCGCCTATGATTTCTTCACCGAGAGAATTATCCGGCCAGATAAGTTTATCGAGAATGCTTCCGGCGCGTGAAGAAGGCAGGTCATTATACATCTTTATTTCTTCCAATATCACATTTCTTTCTTTTGCTATATCATTTTGAGCAAGCCGCGGATAGAATACCATGTCAAGGAGTATATCCAAAGTATCCGGCAAATTCTTCTTTAGAAAATGGGCGTAATAGGCGGTTGTTTCCTGGGAAGTAAAACCGTTTAATGCTCCGCCTCTACCTTCAATTTCCCGTTTTATTTCCCGGTAAGAATAATCTTTACTGCCCTTAAACACCATATGTTCGAGAAAATGGGAAATACCACGCAATCTTTTGTGTTCAAAACGTGAACCTATTTTGATAAAAACGCCCAAAGAAGCAGTTTCAAGGCCTTTAAAAGGCGAGAATATAAAAGTTGTACCGTTTATGTTTGTTAATTGATACATAATTAAAAACCCTTATAGTTAGCAAATAATTTTATTCGCCGTTTGATTTAATTCGGTTTCAATGATTTTACGTATTTCTTAAGCTCGTCAAGAAAATTGCGTTTCTTATGATTTTCTTTTATAAATTTAACTATTGCGCTTCCTACGATTGCTCCATCGCTGAATTTACATATACTTGCAAATTGTTCCTTTGTGTGCACTCCGAAACCAACACATACAGGAAGCGTGGTATTTTTTTTCAGTTGCCCTATATGGCTCGCTAAGGCTTCATAGGAGATTTCACGAACCCCTGTGGTTCCGGTGACTGAAATATAATAAACAAATCCACCGGAAGCTTTGATAATTTTTTTCGCGCGGTCAAGTGGCGTAACCGGAGTTACAAAGAATATCGTTTCTATTTTGTGTTTTTTTGCTTTTTTTATATATTCGGACGCCTCATCGATTGGAAGGTCTACCGTAAGTATACCGGAAACGCCCGCCTTATTCATACTTTTAAAAAAGTTATCGATGCCAAATCTAAAAACCGGGTTGTAATAAGTCATTAAAGCGAGCGGAACTTTGATATCTTTTTTTATTTTATTTAACGTTACGAATAAATTCTTTGTGTTTGCGCCATTTTTTAATGCAATTGAAGTTGCCTCCTGAATTACAGGCCCGTCGGATACCGGGTCAGAGAAAGGAATGCCCAGTTCAACGATATCCACCCCGGAGCCTTGAAGAGTCAAAAGTATATCTTTTGTGTGCCGCACAGAAGGAAAGCCATACGGCACATAGGCAACGAATGCTTTTTTGTCTTCTTTTTTAAGTTGCTGAAATTTTTCTTTTATGGTTATCATATCTTTATTACGCAGATTGGCACAGATTTGGAAAACAAATTATCACAGATGAATTTATCTGTGATCATCTGTGCATTGTTGCACGATTTCCAAATCTTTATCTCCCCTACCAGATAGACAAACTACAACCAATGCATTTCTTGCGCGTTTTGCCAGTTTTTTTAGATAGTAAATTGCGTGTGCGCTTTCAAGCGCGGGGATTATTCCCTCGAGCTCACTTAGCATCTTAAATCCTTCTAAAGCTTCCTTGTCCTTTACGGCAACATATTCGGAGCGTTTTGAGTTCTTGTAAAAAGAGTGCTCCGGCCCAACGCCCGGATAATCCAAACCTGCCGCTATGGAATGAGTTGCCTTTACCTGTCCGAATCTATCCTGCAAAACATAAGTTTTTGCTCCGTGCAATACGCCTACAGCGCCATAACTTATTGAAGCTGAGTTTAAATTTTTATTCATCCCGCCCGCTTCAACGCCGATAAATTTTACTTTTCTGTCTTTAAAAAACGGGGCAAACAGCCCCATGGAATTGCTGCCGCCTCCGACACAAGCCAAAAGAAAATGCGGAAGCCTATTTTTTTCACGCAGGATTTGCGCCCTTGCTTCCTTGCCTATCACCGATTGGAAATCCCTTACAATCATTGGATAAGGATGCGGTCCGAAAGTTGAACCGATAAGATAATAAGTATTCCTCACATTAGTAACCCAGTCTCTCATTGCTTCGTTACACGCGTCTTTCAGTGTCTTTGAACCGCTTTTTACCGCAATCACATTGGCGCCTAAGATTTTCATCCTGAAAACATTCATCCGCTGACGGGCGATATCTTCCTCTCCCATATAAACATCACATTTTAAATTAAAAAGCCGCGCGACTGTTGCGGCAGAAACTCCATGCTGTCCCGCGCCTGTTTCAGCAATTATCCTTTTCTTACCCATAGAATGCGCAAGCAGAGCCTGGCCGAGAGAATTATTTATTTTATGCGCTCCCGTATGAAGAAGGTCCTCTCTTTTTAGATAAATTTTCATACCAAGGTGTTTACTTAAATTCTTGGCAAAATAAAGTATTGTGGGCCTGCCGGCATAGTTTTTAAGATAAAATTGAAATTCTTTTTTAAACGCATTATCTTTCCTTGCCTTATCATAAAAAGAATCTAGCTCATGAAGACATGGGAACAGCGTCTCCGGCATAAATTTCCCGCCGAACGCGCCAAAATAACCTTTTTTATTTGGAAGAGGCATTTTTCACCTTTTTTATGAATTCCCTTACAAGCTCTATATCTTTTTTCCCGACTAGTTTCTCAAGGCTGCTTGAGACATCAACTGCGTATGGCTTTAATCTTGTAATCTGCGAAATGTTTTTTACGTTTAGGCCACCCGATATTATCGCCCTGCCTTGTTCTTTAATCAACGCTGATATTTCTTTAAGCATATTTTTATCCAAAGTGTTTTTGCCTGTAGTCTTTTGCTCATATTTTACATCAAACATTGCCGCATCTATCTTGTAGCGGGAGATCTTATGTTTAAACGGAGCATCCTCAGGGAAAAATACTTTTACGACTTTAAATTTTGGCGTAAAAACTGAACAATAAGAGGGGCTTTCTTTTCCGTGGAACTGTAAAACATCCAAAGAAAGCATATTTGCTATTTCAAGCGCTCTTTCTTTTTCTTCGTCCAGAAACACCCCTACCTTTGTTATGTATGGGTCAAGCCCGGAAATTATTTTGGCCGCCTCTTTTTCGTTTATGCAGCGGGGGCTTTTCTTGGAAAAAATAAAACCCAAAGCATCCGCGCCTTCATTGGAACAAGCCAATGCGTCTTCCAGGTTAGTTATTCCGCAAATCTTTACTTTAATCATGTCGCCTCACTTCGTTCGGCTCACACAGATAATCACAGATTTGGAAACGGATAGTCACAGATGATTTTATCTGTGGTCATCTGTGATTTTTATCTGCGCTTATCTGTACATTACGCGTCTATGTGTAATTCTTTTATTTTCTCTGCAATGTTATCTGCCTTCATCAGGCTTTCGCCGACTAAAATTGCATCCACGCCCAGCCCTTTCATCAATAAAACATCCTTAAGCGTATTTACGCCGCTTTCGCTTATCCTGGTAATTGTCTGCGGTATAAAAGGAATTAATTTTTGCGTGGTTTTTAAATCAACTTTTAGCGTATTCAAATTCCTGTTATTTATACCTATTATATTTACGTTTGCTGCGAGTACTTTCTTCAGCTCTTTTTCGGTGTGTATCTCAACTATCACATCCATACCTAATTCTTTACTGAAATTACAAAGCCTGGCAAGACGTTCCTCATCAAGAATACGCAATATAAGCAAAATTGCATCCGCCCCGACCGCGCGGGACTCAAGGATTTGTATTTCATCTATGATAAAATCTTTACGTAAAACCGGGAGATTGATTTCTTTTTTGATATCTTCTATATAATTAATTTTTCCTAAAAAAAACTCGCTTTCCGTAACTACTGACAGGGCATTTACCTTTACGTCGCGGTAAATTTTTGCAATTTCGAGGTGCGAAAAGTCTTTCCTGAGCACCCCGGCTGAAGGCGAAGCTTGTTTTATTTCCGCGATAAAAGAAATTTTCCCTTGCCTTTTTATCGCCTCATTGAAAGAAACTACTTTGGGGGCTTTTTTTACAAAAGAAAGGAGTTCATCCCTGTTCTTTTTTAAAATTTCAACTTTCTTTTTCTTTGCCTCTACTATTAATGAAAGTACGTTATGCATTTATTATTTATGTGAATTTATAAAATTCTTAAATTCCGCTAATTTATCCCTTGCGCGTCCCGAGTCTATAATATCCGCGGCGAGTTTTGCTCCTTGCTTAAAGTTTCCGGCTTTTCCAAGTACATAAAAACAGCCGCTTGCATTAGCGAGCACGATGTTGCGCGCCGGGCCTGATTTTGCAGCCAGGACATCGTTTATTAGCTTTGCGCTTTCCTGCTTGTTAGTAACTTCTATATCATTTATATTTACTTTTTTCAATCCAAAGATTGAAGGCTTTAAGGAAAAATATTTTATCTTCTGGTTGACTAACTGTGCCGCTGTTGTTTCTGCGCCCAGCGAAATTTCATCTTTTAAGTCTTTACTGCAAACGACAAGGGCACATTTCACGCCTAATTTTTTTAGGACAACGGCGATAGGCTTAACTAAATTTTTTCTATAAACCCCCAAAACCTGGTGCGTGGCAAATGCGGGGTTACAAAGCGGGCCCAAAATATTAAATATAGTCCGCACTCCTATTTCTTTTCTTATCGCGGCAACTTCAGCTAAAACAGGATGATATAACGGGGCGTACAAAAATCCTATGCCGATTTTTTTTATGGCTTCAACCATAACCTCCGGGGAAATATCAATTTTTACGCCTAAAGCCTCCAAAGCGTCTGCACTGCCGCAGCTGGAAGACATTGCGCGGTTTCCGTGTTTTGCGACCTTGACTCCTGCTGCCGCCACGACGAAACTTACTGCTGTTGAAATATTAAATTTATCAATTCCGCTGCCGCCGGTTCCGCAGGTATCCAAAATCTGCTCATCGTCAAGCTCAATGCCGACAAAATTGTTTTTTACCGAAACTTTTTTGCTCAAGCTTCTGATAACACTTGCGGCTGCGAAAATTTCATCCTCGGATTCCCCCTTCATTCTAAGCGCAATAAGAAAAGCGGCTATTTGCGAAGAGGTTACCTTATGTGCAAATATATCTTCAAAGATTTCCTTTGTTTCTTCGAAAGAAAGGTTTTCGCCTTGCGTAAGCTTGTTTATTGCTTCTTTTATCATGTCGCTTCGCTCCACACAGATTAGCACAGACCAGCCTAAACAAAAATATCAAGGTGGCTGGGAAACGGATGATCGCAGACTGGAGCCCTTCATTGGGCGACATCCCAAACTGCTATTATTAGTTATGTGGTAATGGGATGAATTTATCTGTGATCATCTATGGATTCTTAAAAAATTTTTCAATATCTTCTTACCCTCTGACGTAAGTATTGATTCGGGATGAAACTGCACTCCGAACAAGGGATATTTTTTATCCTGTATCCCCATTATTGTCGCATCATTAGTACGCGCTGTTACCGCCAGATTATCAGGCAATGTTTTTTTATCAATTATAAGCGAATGATATCTCGTTGCAGAAAAAGGATTTTTGACTCCCTTAAATATACCTTTTTGGGTATGATAAATAAGAGAAGTTTTGCCATGCATTATACAGGGGGCACGCTTGATTTTTCCGCCAAAAACATAGCCTATGCATTGATGTCCTAAACACACCCCCAAGACCGGAAACTTCGTGTAAAATTCTTTGATAACATCACAGCTTATGCCGCTGTCTTTAGGGGTACCCGGACCGGGAGAGATAACGATTCTATCTATTTTAATTTTCTTCAACTTATCCAGGGTAATTTTGTCATTCCTGTAAACAATGACACGGCTACCAAGCTCTTCAATATACTGGACAAGGTTATAAGTAAATGAATCGTAATTATCGATTACTAAAACCATATAATTTTATTTTGACACAAACATTCACGAATCAAAGGCGAATTGCCACGAATCGATTCGTTTCAAATTCGTGCCTATTGTTTTTCCCTCTTAATCTTCGCGCCCAATTTACGTAACTTTTCTTCTATGTGTTCGTATCCGCGGTCGATGTGATAAACTCTAAAAACTTCTGTTTTATCCTCAGCGCTCAAACCCGCAATAACCAAAGCGGCTGAAGCTCTTAAGTCCGACGCCATTACTTCTGCGCCATAAAGTTTTTCTTTTCCTTCTATTATTGCGTATGGCCCGCTTCTTTGAATGCCGGCACCCATACGGTTAAGCTCTGCAATGTGCATAAATCTATCCGGATAAATTTTTTCCGTAATCAGAGAAATTCCCCGTGCAAAACAAAGACATATCATAAATTGAGCCTGTAAATCGGTTGGGAAACCCGGATAAGGAAGCGTTGTAATATTAACCGGCTTGAGCTGGCCTCTGGGTGCTACTTTTATCGAACGCGCATTATCGATTTGCACTTCTGCGCCCATTTCCTTTACAATTTCTAAGGCTGAAGTAAGATGGAATGGATTCGCTCCTTTAATTATAAGGGGCGAGTTGGTAGCTAAACTAGCCGCCAGAAACGTTCCTGCCTCTATCCTGTCAGGTATAATATCGAATTCACATCCTCCAAGTTTTTTTACACCCCTTATTCTTATCAGAGGCGTGCCTTCACCGGTTATGTCAGCGCCCATTTTTTTAAGAAATAAACCTAAGCTTTCTACTTCCGGCTCACAAGCCGCGTATTCAATAATTGTTTCTCCGTCAATTAATGTCGCAGCCATCATAATGTTATCGGTTGCAAGGACTGAAGAACCGAATTGTCCGCCAAGATACAGGTGGCTGCCCCGCATATTTTTTCCATCTGCAACACAGTATCCTTTTTCCACCTTAATGTCCGCGCCGAGAAGCTTTAAACCCTTTATATGCAAATCAACCGGGCGCACGCCTATAACACAGCCTCCGGGAAGCGAAACTTTCGCTTTACGCCTTCGCGCAAGAAGTGGCCCTAAACAGCAAAATGAAGCACGCATTGTTCTAACTAACCTGTAAGGCGCAACATAGCCGCACTTTTTCGTTGCTTTTATGGTCATTGTCCCATTTTCGAAAGTAATCTGCTTGCCGAGACCTTCTAAAATTTTGACCATTGTCCTTATATCCATAAGGTTAGGGACATTGTGAAGTATACAGTCTTCATCCGTAAGAATAGTTGCAGCTATTATAGGAAGCGCTGCGTTCTTTGAACCGCTTACTGCAACCTCTCCTGAAAGAGTTGATTTGTGTATGGTAAATTTATCCATGATTAAAGTCCAAAAATCAAAATGCAAAAATCAAAACGACAAACCAAAATTAAAAATTTTAAATTTTTATATGTCATTTTGGATTTTGCTTTTTGATATTTGATTTTAATACTACCCCTCTAAAATTGCCCCCATAATCTCTAATCCATTCTATAATCTCATATTTGCCTGTTTTTTCAAGAATACTGTTGATAGGCTCTTTATGATTATACCCTGATTCAATTATAAGAAACCCTTTTTCTTCCAGGTATAAATGCGCATTTTTTAATATTTTTTCTATAAAATGCATCCCATCCAATCCTGCCTCCAGGGCAATTCTTGGCTCATACCTTAAGCTACCTTTTATTTCTCTACTCCCCACGTAAGGAGGGTTGGAAACTATAATATCGAATTTTTTTCCTTTAAGGGCGGTGAAAAGGCTGCTTTTACGTAAATCTATCTTTACTTTATGCAGTCTGGCATTACTCCTGGCTACAGAAAGCGCTTTTTGGCTTATATCAGAAGCCCAAACTTTTATTCCATCTTTGAAAAACTTCTTGATACTTATTGCTATATTTGCTGAACCACAGCATAAATCAAGCATTTTGACTGGAGCCCCATGAACCTGCCTGCCAAAGTCAGGCGCACCCGTTAATCCTTTTTTGTTCCCTGTTGGGCGACGCCGCTTTCCGTCTCTAGTCCAAGAGCTTAGCCCATGGGATTCTGGCAAAGGGATTAGATTATTATTTTCGATTATCTCTATGGCTTTTTCGATTATGACCTCTGTATCGCTACGCGGGATAAGCACAGCGGAATTGACCTTAAATTCCAAACCGAAGAATTCTTCTTTACCTAAAAGATAAGCAATAGGAGCACCCTTCTGATATGCCTTTTTTATTTTTTCCAAAGATTCTATTTTTTCTGCATCTAAAGAAATATCTTTCTGCTTAAAAAAGATATCTTTATCTTTAAAAAATTGCCTTAAGAGGAACTGCAGATCGCTGCGCGTAAAAATACTTTCGCTTTTACTAATCCATTCTTTCAATTTCATATAATTTAATCCTTACAACAAGCCTTTTAACTCGTACAATTTCTTTCTTTCTTCCTGAATAAGTTTTTTCACTATCTCATCCATCTCGCCCTCAAGAACTCTATCTAACTGATAAATCGTAAAGTTTACCCTGTGATCGGTAACGCGGCGCTCCGTAAAATTATAAGTGCGGATTTTTTCGCTGCGCTCTCCGGTACCTATAAGAAGGCGTTTTTCGGTTTTAGCTTTACTGGATGCATCTTTTTCCATTTTCTCCAAAATGCGGGCTTTAATCACTCGCATTGCTTTCTCTTTATTTCTACCCTGCGAACGCTCATCCTGACAGGCAGCTTGAATTCCCGTAGGCAAATGTGTGATACGCACTGCGGAATCAGTTTTGTTGACATGCTGCCCGCCCGCGCCTGAAGCGCGGCAGGTTATAATTTCCAAATCTTCGGGCTTTAAGTTGATTTCAATTTCTTTCGGCTCAATCAATACTGCAACCGTCACGGTTGAAGTATGAATTCTGCCGCTTGCTTCTGTGTTAGGAACGCGCTGCACACGATGTACTCCGCTTTCAAATTTAAGATGTGAATATGCCCCTTCTCCGGAAACAGAAAAAATCACTTCTTTAAACCCGCCTATGTCTGTTGGGCTTGAATCAAGCATTTCGAATTTCCAGCCGTTTTTCTCAATATACTTTGAATACATTTTTAAAAGGTCCGCGGCGAATAGGGCCGACTCTTCTCCGCCTGCTGCGCCTCTTATTTCTATGATAATATCCCTTTGCGGTTCCTGGCTTTCAAAAAGCTTGTTTTCTATTTCTTCTTCCAGGGATTTTATTTTTTCATCCAATACAGGAAGTTCCTCTTTAGCCATTTTTCTTATTTCTTCTTCCTCTTTGGAATTAGAGATAATTTGAGAAAGATGTTCTTTTTCCGTCAAGCAGTTGTTGCGTAATTTTTCAAGGTTAAGTACTTTCTCAAGAAAAGAAAATCTCTTTGCAAGCTGCTGGTACCGCTCCCGGTCTTTGACGGTTTCCGGCAGTGAAAGCTCCTCTGATATCTTTTGATGTTCCTGTTTTAACTTATCAAGATTAAGCATATTTAATTTAAATAAAGCCTTCCATAAATCCCCAGCCTATCCACCAAAATGCCCTGCTGAGCTAAAGGCCGGCGTATTAAGCACGGCTAATTCCCAAGCTGCACACTTTCTGATCCCCGCCTTAAAAAGCGGGGTTTTAGTGCCGCGGGGAATAAAAAGGCTACAGATTAATTTTAGCCAACCTGTAGCCTTAAACTACGTTACAGGGGGATTAATAGTTACTTGCTTTTTTTAGCGTATTTCTTAATGAATTTATCTACTCTACCTTCTGAGTCAACGAATTTTTGTTTACCCGTAAAAAAAGGGTGACAGTTTGAACAGATATCAACATTAAGGGTCTTTCTGGTTGAACGTGTATGCAATACGTTTCCGCAAGCACAGATAATTGTAGCTAATTCATATTTTGGATGACCTTTTGCCTTCATTTTTAACACCTCCAATGAGACTTATATTTTTCAAGGCTTCCTGCCTTGAAAAATATTTAGTCGAATTGCCCCGACGCTCCTGCGTTAGGACTGATAAACATGCTATTTAGTCTAACTGCTTTTACTTATTCAAAGTAAGTAAAAATTCTACATTATTCTTGGTTTTTGTCAATTTCTCAATGAGAAGCTCCAAGGCCTCAATTGAGCTGAGTTCATTAAGCGCTTTTCTTAGCATCCAGATTCTCTGCAGCTCATCCGGATGGATAAGAAGCTCTTCCCTGCGGGTATTTGAACGCTTAATGTCCAAAGACGGGTATATTCTTCTCTGGAATATATTCCTGTCCAAAGAAATTTCCATATTACCCGTTCCTTTAAATTCTTCAAAGATTACATCATCCATACGTGAACCGGTATCAACAAGCGCCGTTGCCATAATTGTAAGGGAACCCCCTTCTTCGAGCGCGCGGGCCGCTCCAAAAAATCTTTTTGGCTTATGCAAAGCGCTTGAATCAATACCTCCTGAAAGGATTCTTCCTGAATGAGGCTCAACCAGGTTGTAGGCGCGTGCAAGACGCGTAATACTATCCAAAAGTATAACTACGTCTTTTTTATGCTCAGTAAGCCTCTTGGCTTTTTCAATCGCCATTTCCGCAACCTGAACGTGCCTTTGGGCCGGCTCATCGAAAGTAGAACTTATAACCTCGCCTTTAACTATCGCTTTCATTTCGGTTACTTCTTCGGGGCGTTCATCTATAAGAAGCACCATCAGTATAACATCGGGATAATTTTTCATTATTGCGTTGGCTATTTTTTGTAAAAGCACGGTTTTGCCGCTATAAGGAGGAGCAACTATTAAACCGCGCTGACCCTTGCCTATCGGGCACAACAAATCAAGGATACGGGTGGAACACTCCTCGGGCGTGCTTTCAAGGATAAATCTTTCTCTTGGGTATACCGGGGTAAGATTATCGAAAAGGACCCTGTTCCGGGAACCTTCCGGATCTTCGAAATTAACAGCCTCCACCTTAAGTAGAGCGAAATATTTTTCATTATCTTTTGGGGGCCTAATTTGTCCGCTTACGGTGTCTCCTGTTTTTAACGAAAATTTTCTTATCTGTGAAGGCGAAACATAAATATCATCCGGCGAAGGAAGATAGTTATAGTTTGGCGAACGCAAGAATCCGAAACCTTCCGGCAAAACCTCCAAAACTCCACTACCGAACATCAATCCCTCTTTTTCGGCTTTTGCCTGGAGTATTTTAAAAATAAGTTCCTGTTTTTTCAGCCCGCTTAAACCGTTAATATCAAGGTCTTTGGCTATCTTGTTTAAAGCGGAAATTTTCATATCCTTTAATTGCGCAATGTCGATAGTGTCTGCCATGCTAACCTCCGTTTTTGAATTCGTATTCTTTACCATTAGTTTTTCTCCGTTTTTTTATACACGAATAACCACGAATTTATTCGTGGAAATTTGTGTTAATTGTGTTTTAATTTCTCCCATAAAATATCTATTTCCTTCTTTAAAGTTTCCATGCCGAAACTGTTATTTATGATAAAATCCGCCTTTTTCATTTTCATAGCAGCCGGCTTAAAGCATTTTAAGCGCGCGTTGGCTTTGCCTGCGGACAGTTTAAGATTGTTTTTTATCCTGTTTAAGAGAACGCTTTTTTTTACATTAACCAGGATCACTCCGTCAAATATACCCTCGAGATTTTTTTCAAAAAGTAACGGAACTTCTGCCACGCAGACCCTGTTGAATTTCCTTGCGTTTTTTACCCATGATTTTAAATCCCTTACGGCAGATGGGTGTACAATTGTTTCAAGCTTTAAAAGGCTTTTTCTGTCTGAAAAAACTATTCTTCCAAGTTCACAGCGGTCAATCGCCCCGCTGAAAATTACCTGCGGAAAAAGAGCAGATACCTTTTTATAAATTGGTCCTTTTTTGTTTTTATAATATTCATGAATCTTCTCGTCAACATCAAAGATAGAAGCGCCCTTTTTTTTAAGCAGCATAAGAGCCGTACTTTTGCCGCAACCCAAATTTCCCGTTAAGCCGAATACAGGCATGATTTAAAATCTTTAGGCAGATTGCAGGTAGCAGATATTTTCATCTGCTACCTGCTTAACTGCTATTTACCTGGAACTTTTTGCTCTTTTGTACATATCGACATAATGTTTAGCTGCTTCCTCCCAGGAAAAATTGTATTGTGATATCTTTTTAAGCAGCTTGGGCCAGCCTTTTTTATCCTTAAAAAGCTTAGCTGCCCTGTCTATCGCAGAACTTAAATCATTGCTTGTATACTTATCTACTACAAACCCGCCTCCCTGTTTTTCGACATCAATAACCGTATCAGCAAGTCCTCCGGTACGGTGTACGATAGGCACGGTTGCATATTTATAACTTATCATCTGGGATAAACCGCAGGGTTCAAATCTTGAGGGCATAAGAAATCCGTCGCAAGCCGCATATATACGGTGAGCAATTTTTTCGTCAAACATTAAATTAAGTGAAAAAGATTTTTTGAATTTATCGGCTTTTTTCTTAAGAATCTTGTGATATTTTTCATCGCCCAAGCCAAGTATTACTATCTGATACTTCTTCAAAAGATAGTCGAGAGAATCAGAAAGTATGTCTACGCCTTTTTGTTCCGCCAAACGGCTAACCATTCCAAGCAAAAGAGTATCTTCGTCAACCTTTAAACCTAATTCTTTTTGAAACATTTTTTTGTTGATAGCCTTATCTTCAAGGTTTTTAGGAGAATAATTCTTATAAATTAACTTATCTTTTTCCGGATTCCAGACATCATAGTCAATCGCGTTAAGTATGCCTACTAGCTTGTCTCTTTTTTCACGTAATACCCCGTCAAGCCCACAACCATAATCAGGGGTCTGTATCTGCTTTGCATAAGTGGGGCTTACTGTGCTTACAATATCAGAAAATACAATGCCGCCCTTAAGAAGATTTATTTTTTCATAGAATTCAAGGCAATGCATATTGAAATAATCCCAAGACAAACCAAGGACCGGGTACTTATCCCGGCCGAACAATCCCTGATACGCAAGATTATGTATAGTAAGGATAGTCGCGGTCTTACGGAAAAAATCATCGCTGCTGTAAATAGTCCTAAGATAAATATTCACCAAAGATGACTGCCAGTCGTTGCTGTGTATTACATCCGGCTTAAATTTTAATTGCTTAAGTAATTCCAGAACCTTTCTGCTGTAAAAAGAAAACCTTTCAAGGTTGTCGCCGTAATCGCCCTGGGGAGTTCCGTATAACGCATCGCGCATAAAGTAATTATCATTTTTTATAAAATAAAATTCTACATTCCCTTCTTTTGTAACGCCGTAATCACTGAACATTTTCTGTGGCTTTACTTTTTTATAAAGAGGCATAAATACTTTTACTTCACAATCATTTTTTGTGAGAGCTAAAGGGAGCGCGCCTGTTACGTCCGCAAGGCCTCCTGTTTTAGCATACGGGAAAACTTCCGATGAACACAGGGCTATTTTCATTAAAACCTCCTAATGAGACTTGTAATTTTTTATACTTCCTGTATAAAAAATTACCTAGTCGAATTACCCCCGAACCTGACCGCCCTGTCCGCCAGATGGCGGCGAGGCGGGCGTGTGAGCGGGGTTGTTTATATAATAATCCCGCTGATTGCACAATTTTTATTGAACTTCTCCCCAGTTTTTACCGATTTTTAGTTTAACTTCTATGGGAACGCTTAATTTTATGCTTTGCTCCATGTTGCGCTTAACAATTTCACGAAGTTCGTCCAATTCCTCGGGACATACGTCAAATATAAGTTCATCGTGAATCTGCATTATTAATTTTGATTTTAAGTTATTTTTCCTGGATTCTTCATGTATTTTAACCATCGCTAACTTTATAAGATCTGCACTTGAGCCCTGAATGGGAGAATTTACTGCCTGGCGAGCGGCGAATTCCCTAATCTGCAGATTATTACTTTTAAAATCAGGCAGGTACCTGCGTCTTCCTAAAATTGTTTTAACATACCCTTCTGCTTGCGCCTGGGCATAAACTGCTTGTATATAATTTTTTACTTTTGGATACCTGTTGAAATAATCTGTAATAAAATTATCCGCTTCGGTAACGCCTACATTCAATTCTCTGGAAAGGCCGTAAGCGCTCATTCCATAAGTTATTCCGAAATTTACCGTTTTTGCCAGATTACGTTCACGCTCGCTTATGTCGGCTGCCGGCTTACCGAAAAGAAGGCTTGCTGTGAAACGATGAACGTCAATATTTTTGCTAAACGCTTCTTTAAGTTTCTCATCGTCAGAGAAATGCGCTAAAATACGCAGTTCAATTTGCGAATAATCGGCGCAAAGTATGAATCCGTTATTAAACGAAGAAATAAAGGCGCTTCGTAGCTTTGCGGAAAATTCTCCCTTTGCCGGAATGCTTTGCAAATTAGGAGATGACCCCGAAAGCCTGCCGGTTGCTGTCGCGGTTTGATTAAATTGCGCGTAAAGTATGCCTGCGTTAAGATTTACTGTTTCAATCAACGGAGTTATATAGGTTGTTTTTAATTTATTTAATTCCCTGTATTCCAAAATAAACTTTGCTATTTCATGCTGAGTGGATAATTTTTCTAAAACTTCTTCCCCGGTAGAGAAACCAGTTTTTGTTTTCTTAACCGGCGGGATTTTAAGATCTTTAAAGAGCACCTCGCTTAACTGCTTTGGCGAGTTAAGATTAAATTCTTTGCCTGTAATTTTGAATATGGCTTTTTTCGAATTCTCCAATTTAGCGTCAACTTCCTTATCGAGCCCATAAAGAGCATCCGTATTAATCTTTATTCCGCAACTCTCCATATCATACAAAACACGCGTAAGCGGCATCTCAACATCAAAAAAAAGTTTATCCAGAGAGGCCTCTTTAAGCTGCTTATCGAACACCTCGTAAAGCTTGCTGACAAAATAAGGAATAACCTGCGCCGGCACTTCAGATACTAACTCGCCCAAATAATGCGAAATCAAAGTGCTTAATTCGTAATCGGCAAGGGCTGAATTAAGCAGATAAGCGGCTATTTTTACGTCAAACCACAAGCCTTCAATCGAATCAAGATTAGCCATCTGCGATTTAAAATCATAAGAAATTTTTTTTATGTCATTGCATGCAATTATGCCTTTGATTTTATTTATTTCTGTTTTATAGATGCAGTTTCTGTCAAGGCTTAGGATATAAGCCGTTGCCTCATCTGCATAGAAGAACAGCTTTTCCTTATTTGCGGTTTTTCCAAAATCATCGGGCAAATCTTCTTTAATATCAATTTTTACGTTAACAGAAGGAGCCGGCACATCTTTAAGCAGGGTTTTAAACTCAAGTTCCTGAAATAAACCATAAAGCTCACGGGCCTGCCGCTCTTTAATTTTTAAATCCTGCCAGGTTAAATTAATATCGCAATTACGCAGCGTAATCAGGTCTTTGCTTAAAAAAATGTTTTCTTTTTCTCTTAAGAGTATGTCCTTCATCTTTTGGGAAACTCCATCTATGTTTTCGAATATTTTTTCAACCGTACCGAACTCGGCAATAAGCTTTGAGGCGCCTACCTTGCCTATTCCTTTCGCTCCCGGAACATTATCAACGCTGTCGCCAACCAGAGAAAGATAATCGATTATAAGCTGCGGAGGGAAACCGAATTCTTTTTTAAAACTATCTTCGCTTAACAATTCATCATTAACCGGCTCATACACTTTTACCCTGTCATTATCAAGCAATTGATACATATCCTTGTCCGAACTTACAATAATAGCAGGCAAGTTTTCTGAGATGGCTTTTCTTGAAATAGTTGCGATAATATCATCTGCCTCAAAACCTTCCTTCTCTATCAAGGTTATTCCTAATAAATTTATTAACTTCTTTATAACCGGTATCTGCTGCTTTAAGTCATCCGGGGTCGGCGGACGCTGGATTTTATATTCTTTGAATTTTTCCTGACGAAAAGTTTTACGTGAGACATCGAAACATATACCTATATAGACAGGGTTATATTTCGAAATAATCCTTTTAAGCGTCTGATAAAAACCATATACGGCACCTGTTGGTAAGCCTTTTGAATTAGAAAGCCTGATAGCGTAAAAAGAACGATAGCATATAGATGTGCCGTCAATTAGATAAATAGCATCTTGCGCCATGGATATCTAAAAATTATTGTACCGGGGTAGATTTCGGGAAAAAATTATAGGCATAAACGGTTTTGTAATTTTTACTTAAGGTAGGTAATTCTCCTATACGTTACCGGCAAAACTTACACAATTTACACTTGGTTTTTTAGTTTGTTCTTCAAGATAAGGCCTAAATTTGCCACTTACAAACCTGTATATTATTTTAATTGAGGTGTAGGCTGGAATTTATATTATTTTTCCTGTGAAGAACGATAAACCGTCGAAAGAGCGCTCCGAAGCTTTTCTTCGGCAGTATCATAATCGTCATCCTTAATATAGTTTAAA
>JALOBR010000086.1 GCA_023228195.1 Candidatus Omnitrophota bacterium | reverse complement strand
ATATTCTTTAAAAGCATTTATGAGTTTTTCTTCAATTAACTGCGTCCGGGCTGCCAGGTATAAAAGCAATTCTGTGTGCCGGCTCAAGCGCTTATTTTGTTTATCCAAAAGAATCTGGCGTATTTTCTCGCCCACGTCGGTTGACCCTGGCTCGCGGAACACCGCCACAGAAAAGCCTTTTGCTTTTAGCAGTTTTTCCAAAAAATTGATAACGCTACTCTTGCCGCTCCCTTCTAAACCTTCAATAGTTATAAAAATAGCGTGTCTTTTTAAAGTTTTTTGCGCCATGTTGTGCCCTCTTTTGTATCCTCCAGAACAATACCTTTCTCTTCTAACATTTTCCTGACTCCGTCTGCTTCTTTATATTTTTTTTCTTTTCTTAATTTTTCTCTCTCACCAATCGCATCCATAATCCAGACCTCTGAACTTTCTTCGCGGGCACCTTTAAAAGACAGCCCCAAAACATTACCTAACTGTTTTATGGTTATCATTAGCTGCCTGGCTATAGAGGCATTATTATCCAGTAATTTATTACACTCATTTACCATGTTAAACAATACGCTTAGTGCCATTGGGGTATTGAAATCGTCCGCCATAGCCCTATCGAATTCTTCAATAAATTTATTATCATTACTGTTGCTCGCTGATATTTCCGGCATGATTACATCGAATTTTCTATTTATCTTTTGAAATAAAATAACGAACCTTTCGTATGCATGCTTTGCCTCGTCCATCTTTTCCCATGAAAAATCAACCGGGCTTGAATAAAGCGCCTGAAGGTATAATATCTTTAAAACGTCTGCCGGATATTTACTTAAAACATCTTTAACAATTATAAAATTCCCCAATGATTTAGACATTTTCTGTCCATTTATGGTTAAAAGCCCGTGATGTATCCAGTATCTAGCAAAAGGCTTACCCGTAAACGCCTCAGCCTGCGCAAGTTCATTTTCATGGTGCGGAAATACCAGGTCACGCCCGCCCGCGTGTATATCAAGCGTATCCGTTTTTAAAAACTTCTGGCTCATAACCGAGCACTCTATGTGCCAGCCTGGCCTACCATTGCCCCAAGGGCTCTCCCAGAAAGGCTCTCCTTCTTTTGATGCCTTCCAAAGCGCAAAATCCAGATGATCCTTTTTTAGCCCAGTAGGGGATATCCGCGCGCCAGCTTCCATTTCTTCTATTTTTTGCCCCGAGAGCTTTCCATATTCGCTGAATTTCCTGACATTAAAATAAACATCTCCTCCGGAAGCATAAGCAAACTCTTTATCAATAAGCGTTTGTATGTATTTAATCATATCCGGGATATTTTCCGTAGCCCGGGGCTCGAAATCTGCCTTTTCAACACCAAGCGCGTTTAAATCTTCATAATACCTGTCGATATATTTTTTAACCAACTCCTGCCAGTTTATTTTTAATTCAATAGCCCGGTTTATAATTTTGTCATCTATATCGGTGATATTACGCACGAATTTAACATCATATCCTTTGTATTTTAAATACCTGCGCATTACATCAAAAATGTAAAGGCTTCTGGCGTGTCCGATATGACAGTCATCATAGACAGTTACTCCGCAAGTATACATAGTCACTTGCGGAAAGCTTTGAGGCTTAAATTCGTCTTTCTGCCTGGTTAGAGTGTTATTTATTTTTAGCATTTTTTAACTACTGCCAAGCCCAAACAGGAAATAGCCTTTTTTGAACCTAAAATGTCCAATCCTTCTTTAGATTTTATTTTAACATTTATCGCTTTTGTATGAAAAATTTCACGAAGGGACGTTAAAATCCTTTTTTTATGCGCGGATAACCGGGGCTTTTCAGTAATTATCGTTGCGTCGATATTAACAATACTAAATTTATTTTCTATTTTTTTCAATATAAACTGCGCAATCTTTTTACTATCGATACCTTTTGATTTTGCGTCTGCCGGCGGGAAATAATCGCCTATATCGCCAAGCAGGCACGCCCCGCAAATAGCATCACTTATGGCATGCAACAAAACATCCCCGTCAGACACAGCCTCAAGACTGAAATCGCAGGCAACCGCAACTCCACCTAAAATGAGCGGCTTCTTTTTTTTGGAAAACCGGTGGACATCAAAACCAAGGCCAACCCTATAATCCTTCATAATCTTGCACCTTTTTGCTTAATAATGGCGTTTGCTAAAATCATATCATATGGATAAGTAATTTTTATATTAAAATAACTGCCGTTTACTATTTTTACTTTTTTCTTCATAAATTCAAAAAGCTGCGCATCATCAAAAGTATCTTTGTGGTTAAATTTTCGATACGCATCCATTATAAGTTTTTTCTTAAAAACCTGGGGAGTTTGGACCATTACTAAATCATTTCTATTAAGAGTATTTTTTACAAAATTACCGCGAACTTTTTTTAATGTATCCCTGGATTTAACCGCGCAAATAACTGCCGGGTACCTTTTAACATTCTTTAACATTTCAGCTATTACTGCTTTCGGCGTAAAAGGCCGCGCGCCATCATGAATAAGCACATATCCTATATTTTTATCCAGACGGGACAATCCCGAAAAAACAGAATCCTGGCGGCGCACGCCCCCCTCAACCAGGGAAACCCTTTTATCTTTAATAAGCGTACGCGCAAAGGAAAAATTTTTTCTCCTTAGAACAATAACTATTTGTTTGATTTCCTTTATATCCTTAAAAAGCTTGTAGGCATGATAAAAAAGGGGCTTGCCTTCCAATCTAATTGCAGCTTTATCTCTGCCAAGACGCTTGCCTTGACCTGCGCAAACTATTACAGCACCGACGTTAAAAGCCATTTAAGTAAATGATATTAGTTGTTTGGCGGCCACGCCAAACGCAAATGTTTAGCTTGCAAGCCTGGTAAAAACAATGCGGCCGCTTGGGCTTTGCAAAACCGATGTTACTTCTATATCTACATTTTTACCAATGAGCCATTTAGCATTTTCTACGACCACCATAGTGCCGTCTTCCAGGTATCCGACTGCCTGATTGTGCTCTTTACCCTCTTTTATGAGCTTTATAGAAAACCTTTCACCGGCTACAAATGTAGGCTTAAGCGCGTTAGCAAGATCGTTGATATTTAAAACTTTTATACCCTGCAATTGCGCTATACGGTTTAAATTATAATCTGTGGTCAGAATTTTTGCATCGAGAGTCTGCGCAAGGACAACCACCTTTTCATCCACGCTTTTAACTCCTTCTACGTCTTCATTGTAAATGTCGATTTCTATGTTAGATTCTTTTTTAAGGGAATGCAACACTTCAATCCCGCGCTTTCCCTTCTGGCGCTTCATGTGATCGGTTGAATCAGCCAGCGCCTGGAGTTCGTTTAAAACAAAACGCGGCACCACAAACCGTGCCTCTAAAAATCCGGTCTTAACTATGTCGAGTATCCTTGCGTCAATGATTATGCTTGTATCTATAACTATAGTTTCTTCTTTTAGCTCTTTACGCTGAAATTTAACATAAGGAATTATCAGGTTGAAGTCGCCTCTTCCTTTAAGCCCTAATGTGACTCCCAAATAAATAAATATGAAGGTGACGAACACTTTCATATTGTAAGTAATTTCTTTAGGCAAGAGAAACAACTCAAGCGTTCTGTTAAAAATCCAGGCAACAAGCATTCCGAGAAATATTCCAAAAACTGCCGAAGAAAGCCCTTTTAAAGAAATTTTTCTCGCAAAAACTTCGAAGAATACAACTATTACGCCTACCGCGAAACCTATACCGGTTGATAATAGCGGGTTAAAGTCACCCAGCCGAAATGCAGCAGCCGTGCAGATAAAAACAAAAAAAGCCCTAAGGATAAATAGACCTTTCATACCTACCTCCAGATTTTTTCTATAACTTCTTTCAAAGAAGAAAACCCTTCTACTTTAAATTTAAACTTAGCGTCCACTTCTTTCAAATTGCTTTCCGGAATAAAACAGCGCACAAAGCCCGCTCTTTCTATTTCTTTAAGCCTTAAATTTATATTACTAACACGTCGAAGTTCCCCCGCGAGGCCTACCTCCGCGATAAATGCGCTGTTTAGGGGCGGCTCTTTTTCTTTATAACTTGAAATTATCGCAATTACCGCGCCTAAATCCGCTGCAGGGTCATTTATTTTAAGGCCTCCTGCGACATTTAAAAACACATCTTCGCTCGAAAGAGACATTTTAAGCCTCTTTTCGATTATGGCAATAAGTAAAGAAAACCTGTTAAAATCAAACCCGAGGCTTCGTCTTCTAACAACGCCGAAGCTGGCTTTACTCACAAGAGACTGCAACTCAATAAGCAAAGGCCGCAATCCCTCTATAACGCAGACTACGGAACTTCCCGAAACAGCTTCATCCTTATGAGGGAGGAAAAGATCAGTAGTCTTTTTCACTTCCTTCAGCCCGCTGGATAACATTTCAAACACAGCTATATCGCCAGTGGGCCCGAATCTATTTTTAACCGCGCGTAAAATCCTGTAATTAGAAAGAATTTCTCCTTCAAAATAAAGAACACAATCAACAATATGCTCAAGCAGCTTAGGCCCTGCGATTACCCCCTCTTTAGTAACATGGCCCACTACAAAAATAACCACATTTAAAGATTTGGCAATCTGCGTAAGATAATCAGCGCAGCCTTTAAGCTGCGAAACGCTCCCCTTTGACCCCTCTGAACGTGAGTTCCAGACTACCTGTATCGAATCTATGACTATAAATTTAAACCTAAGCTCTTTTATGTATCCAAAAACAGTTTCCAGATTATCTTCTCCCAGGATGTAAAGGTTATCGCCCCGGGCATTAAGCCTGTTTGCGCGCAAACTTACCTGATGAGGAGATTCTTCGGCGCTCACATAGAGAGTTTTTTCTTTAGCAGCTAAAGCTGAGGAAATTTCTAAAAGAAGAGTTGATTTTCCAACGCCCGGCTCTCCACCGATAAGGATTATCTCTCCTTTTACGAGCCCACCGCCTATTATGCGGTCAAACTCATCTATCCCCGTTACGATTCTATTATAATCTTTTCCTTCTATATCCTTTACAAGGCGTGGCGCGTTTTTTTCTTTAATAATTTGCCCATCTTGAGGCTCTTCCTTTTCTTCAGTAAAAGTTTCCCATCCTTCACAAAGAGGGCATTTCCCCAGCCATTTAACTGATTTATATCCGCAAGTAGAACAATAAAACATAATAATCGCATGACGCATAGAACATGGCGCATAGCGGAAAAAATGAAGAAAACAAATAGCAGATTTCGAACATAGAAAATAAAGACCTCTGCTTCCTGTTTCTCACGCTTCGCGCTTCGCGCTATGCGCTATGCTATTTGGCATCTTTGGGTTTATAAAGCAACTTCCAGGGATTTTCTTTCAATTCATCAATGAACTCTTCTGTTTTAACATAAAGGGAATCGTCATAGAAAAATTTACCGAGGGTTCCTTTCTTATTTTTTACATCTTCTACTAATTGCCGCACATCAGCAGTTATCTTTTCTACGTTAGTAATGGTATTTGCGAAAGACTCCTTTAATTTTCCTTCTTTTACGAACTCGTTAACCTCCATCATGGTCTTATTGAAATTAGTAACTACGTTAAAAAGCGGGGTGGGAGAAATTCCATCTACCATTTCTCCTCCGGTTAAAAAGCCTTCCGGCTTTTCGGGAGGCACTATCTCAAGATATTTTTCTCCGAATAAACTTAAACTATTTATGAAAAAATAAGAATTCTTCGGTATCCGCGCGTCCGTACTTACCTTTACATAAACAAATACGTATGGCTGTAAATCATCCTCTTGTTTTACTTCAACATACTTAACTTCACCGACATCCACGCCGCAAAACCGCACAGGGGAAGCCGGACGAAGGCCTTCAGCGAAATTGAATTTTACCTTTAAAAGACGGGTTCCTTTCCAAAAAGTAGTTTCTCTTATGGAAAGAAGCGTAATTAAAAGTATAATCAGCGCGCCGACAAAAAAAGCGCCGACCCTCATTTCCACGAAATACTTTTTTATGTTGGAAAGATTATTGCCCATTACACCTCCTTAATGAGGCTTCACCGAGCGCAAGCGTGACGGCGCAGCGCGAGGTGGCAGCCGAATTAACCCCGCCTGAGTTATGGTAAATTTCCGCAGGAAATTTACCATATATACAGCGAAGGCGGGGCGATGAAAACATCATTTCTTTGATACATATTAGCATAGAAAAGACAGCATGAATCATACTTCCATCTCTTTTATCGGTC
>JALOBR010000085.1 GCA_023228195.1 Candidatus Omnitrophota bacterium | reverse complement strand
GAATTAGCGCTTTTGCATGGCATACAGGGAAAAGTTGAATATCACGAACAATCCATAAGCAATTTTTTGTTGGATAAAAAAGATTTTACAAAAGCTTTTATCAATGAAACATGTGTGCATTGGCAGAAAAAAGAAATTGCCTTCAGGAGAATTCGCCGGCATCTTAAAAATGGAGCAAAGATTGGTTTCAATTTATGGCTTAAGGGATGCGAAGGCACATTGGATGATGCATATAATTTTATCCCGGAGTTCAGAAGTCTTTATAAACAGGGAATTTGGTTTCAGTGCGATTTAGATGCTTACAGGAGTTTGCTTGAGCCAAGCGGTTTCGCCGTGTTGGAAGCGTATGATTGTACTGACAAAATCGATATAAAAATAAGGGCGCGGTTAGCAGCAGCAAAGCAATGGGAAATCTATGAAAAAATAATGGGCTTTTACGCTAAAGAGAACGGGATAAATTATTATAGGGGAATGCTTAAAACTCATTATCGGTTTTTAAGGTATGGCGTAATTGTGGCGCAGAAAATTAAATAATTCTTGCACTATTCATGAAACACTATGACGCAATTGTGATTGGGGCCGGGCCAGCGGGTATGATGGCCGCGATTAGCGCTTCTGAAAATAATAAAAAAATACTTCTTATTGAACGAAACAATAATCCCGGCGCAAAGCTCTTAATAACCGGGGGAGGCAGGTGTAATATCACCAATATCTGTGACGCCCAGGATTTCCTGAAGAGTTTTTCTGCCTCGCGGGACTTTTTAAGAAATTCTTTTGCGCAATTTTTTAATACTGATCTTTTATTTTTCTTTGGAAAAGGCGGTATCGTTTTTAAGACAGAGGAAAATGGGTGCGTATTTCCTGTAAATAATAAAGCAGGAGATATTCTCAACGTCTTAAGGCAAAAGTTGCAGGAAAATAATGTTGAAGTTGTATTTGGCGAGCGCGTAAAGGATGTTATTGTAAAAGATAAAAAAGTCGAAGGCGTTATGACATTTTCCGGCAAGCATTTTTTAGCGAATAATGTAGTAGTGGCAACCGGAGGGCTTTCTTATCCGGAAACTGGTTCATCCGGAGATGGATATGAATTAGCTAAAAAACTCGGGCACACAATAATATCATTGAAACCAGCGCTTGTCCCGATAATCATTAAAGAAAAATTTATAAAAGACTGGCAGGGTATATCGCTTAAAAAAGTGCGTGTGAGTATTTGGGGCAATGGCAAGAAAATAGTAGAACGCCTGGGGGGCATCATTTTCACTCATTTTGGCGTATCCGGGCCGATAATTCTTGATATGAGCTCAGCTGTTTATGATGCTCTTCAGCTTAAAAATTCCGTTGAGCTGTCTATTAATTTTATTCCTGAGCTCGACCAGAAAAAATTAGATGCTTTTGTTTTGTGTGAGCTTAAAGCAAACTCCGCGAAAGCCATAAAAAATATGTTTAGAGATATTTTACCAAGGAGAATGATGGAGTTGTTTCTTAAGTATTGCAATTTTAATCCGGATATAAGCTCACACCAGATAACTTTTGAGCAAAGAAAAAAGCTTATCGCAGGTTTATCCGGATTTCGTTTGACTGTAAAAGGTTTGATGCCGGTTAAAGATGGTGTTGTGACCAGGGGTGGAGTAAGTACAAAAGAAATAAATCCAAAGACCCTTGAATCAAAGCTTATTAAGGGGTTATTTTTTGCCGGTGAAGTGATAGATATTGACGCAACTACGGGTGGGTATAATTTGCAGGCAGCATTTTCAACCGGGTGGGTTTGCGGGAATAATATTTGATGAAGATAAAACGCTATGGTAAACATTACGTTTATATCTTACAATGTAGCGATAGCACCTACTATACCGGCTACACGCCGAAAATAAAAAGACGGGTTAAACTGCATAATGCCGGAAAGGGCGCCAAATACACAAGGACAAGGTTGCCGGCAAAGCTTGTCTGGTATAAAAAGTATAAATACTTTAAAAAAGCTTTTCTGGAAGAGTTAAGGATTAAGAAACTGACCAGAAGGCAGAAAGAAAAGTTGATCAATGGTTGTAAATAAATTTCAAAATCAAAAATATATAAATGATTTTGCGCAAGAGCCCCTCAAGGGGTTTGTTACGCCTGAAAAAGCAAAGATGCAGGCAGAAACCCTGGCTAATAGCCTAAAGAAAAAATTCAGGCATTTATCCAGGCGTTTTAAACGCGAAGGAATTGATTGTTTCAGGCTGTATGATTGGGACAGTCCGGATATACGTATAGTCGTTGATTGGTACGCCGGCCACATCGTAGTCTCCGAATACGAACGTAAGCAAACCGGCCCCGGATATTTGCCGCAAATGGCCCGTGCGGCAGCGCAAGCTTTAAATGTTTCCAAAGAAAAAGTCCACATCCGGCGCCGCCATACAAATGTCGCCAACGGCCCGCGCTATAATAAGGTAGATTCCCGCGGAGAACGCATCAAGGTTCAGGAGCGGAATTTAAAATTTTGGGTAAATTTAAGCGATTTTCTTGATACCGGTTTATTCTCTGACCATCGCGGCACACGCGTTATTATCAGCCGGCTTGCTAAAGATAAGGATTTTTTAAATCTGTTCGCTTACACCGGAACATTTACCTGCGCGGCAGCAGCTGGTAGCGCGCGCACTACCGCAACTGTTGACCGTTCGCAAAGTTATATCAAATGGGCCAAAGATAATATGGTGTTAAACGGATTTTTAGATAAAAAGCATATTTTTATCCAGTCGGATGTTAAAAAATATTTATCGTGCGCTCAAACGCAGGGAAAACGTTTCTCGTTGGTGTTTGTCGACCCGCCGTCATTTTATAAAAACGAGAGAGAAGGGGTATCGTTTGATATAAACCGTGACCATCCGGAATTAATTCGCGATGTCCTGAAAATTGTGCGCCCGGGGTCAGACGTATTTTTTTCTACAAATCATCAGCGTTTCGAGCCCCGCTTTAACGGTATTACCGTAAAAGAAATAAATAAGTTAACTCCCGAGACGATTCCCGAAGATTACCGTAACCGCAATGTCCATAATTGCTGGCAATTTAAAATCTGATTTTGTAAGGAGTCAAAACGTCAAATATGTCAATTCTTTCGGTTAGAAATTTACGTAAAATTTATGGAAATACCGTCGCCGTGGATGGTGTTTCTTTTAGTGTGGGACGTAGTGAGATAGTGGGATTGCTTGGGCCTAATGGAGCAGGGAAGACTACCACGATTGATATGATTCTTGGCGTCCTTGAGCCGAATGCCGGCAATATCACAATTGACGGTATAGATATTTTTTCTCACCGTTCAAAAGCCATCGGCCGCACGAATTTTTCTGCCGTGTACACGCCGTTACCCGGTAATTTAACCGTTTATCAAAACTTGCGTATTTTCGGCCGCCTCTACAACGTAACAAACTTATCAGGGCGGATTGAAGAATTAATTAAGTCTTTTGATTTGGAAAAATTCCGTAATAAAAAATGCGGCATTCTTTCCTCGGGCGAACAGACCAGGGTAAGCCTTGCTAAATCAATGGTAAACAATCCCCATTTACTTTTACTGGATGAGCCGACCGCATCGCTTGATCCGGCTACGGCGAGGGAAGTGCGCATAAAGATTCGTGAATTTATAGAGTGTGGGGAAGGGGGTGTGCTTTGGACATCCCATAATATGTATGAAGTGGAAGAGATATGCGACCGCGTGTTTTTTTTGTCGCACGGAAAAATTCTTCTTGAAGGAAATCCCAAGACTCTTCCCGCGGAGCATAACAAAAAAACGCTGGAAGAGCTTTTTATCGCGGTTGCGCGCGAACCGTTGACGTTGGAGGTTGGCTGATTTATGTCTTTCTACCGGATTTCAACGATTGTTCTCAGGCAGCTTTATCTTATCCGCGGGAGTTTCTCTCGCGTATTTCCGCTTTTTGCCTGGATTGGGGTTGATATGGTTCTTTGGGGATTCCTTACAAAATATCTAAATACCGTTGCCTCGGCTGGATTTAATTTTATCCCGGCGCTTCTTGGAGCGGTTCTTTTGTGGGATTTTTTCGGCAGGATTATGCAAGGCGTTACAATAGCATTCTTTGAAGATGTCTGGTCGCGCAATTTTTTAAATATTTTTGCAACGCCTCTTTTAATATCTGAGTATGTTAGCGGTCTTGTATTAACCAGTATATTGACCAGTTTAGCAGGGCTTTTTGTTATGCTTATAATAGCAACTTTCTTTTTTAATCTATCATTTTTGGCATATGGTTTTATGATAATACCGTTTCTCTTGGTGCTTTTTTTATTTGGAATTTCACTTGGTATTTTTGGAAGCGCGCTTGTGCTTCGATTAGGCCCGGCGTCAGAATGGTTTATCTGGCCAATTCCCGCATTTATTTCTCCTTTTGTCGGCGTCCTATATCCGATTTCAACTCTGCCGGCTTGGATGCAAATTGTTTCAAAGGTTTTACCGCCAACATATGTTTTTGAGGGATTAAGGGCAATTATTAAAGGTGAGCCGGTCTCAGGTATGTTGCTTATTCTTGCAGCCGCCCTTTCGTTTGTATATATTTTTTTGGCATATCGGATTTTTGTAAGAATTTATCGTAGTGCTTTAAGGAGCGGTCTTATTGCCAGGTACAGCGCGGAGAGCGTGAGTTAATTCAGACGATAGTGACAGGAGTCGCAGTATGAAGCGAACATTTAAGATAGATCAAGTTGCTGATATTCCTCGTAAATATAAAAAAACGCCCATAGGTTTGTTGCTTGAATACCACAACTTTGGCCGCGCATTTGATAAATATACTCAGGCGCAACTGCTGATTGGTATGTGCATGGATAACCGAAAGCACCTTCGCATGCCTGATAATTTTGCGTTTATTATTCGTTCTGGCGGAGGGAATTTACGATATAGCGAGTTTAAGGTATCTTATGCTATCGCCGTAGGTGGCATTTCTCATATTGTTCTGATTGGGCACAACCAATGTGGTATGGTTAATCTTGCTGCCAGGAAAGAACAGTTTATCAAAGGGCTTGTTAAAAACGCAGGGTGGCGGAAGAAAGATGCTGTAGATCATTTTGAAAATTACGCGATGATGTTTGAAATTGGCAATGAAGTGGATTTTATTTTAAGCGAGACTAAAAGATTGCGGGTGAGATATCCGAAAGTTTCCGTAGCGCCCATGCTTTATCGGATTGAAGACAATAGGCTGTATTTACTTAATGAGGATCAATGAAAGTTTACAGGTATTTATCCGAATTATTGATGGTAGATTTTCTTATAAACCGTTTTATCTTATGAAGAACAGAGAAGCTATACTTAAAATCCACATTAAAACTTTAGGTTGACCGTTGGTGCAAGTAACGCATGATTATTTTTTTGGGGGATTGAAGAAGCTAAATTATTTGTTACCATAGGAGGACTATATGAAAACAATCAAAATTACAATTATTTCAATTATGCTGGCAGGGTTTGCTGGATGTGCCGACAATCAAGTAAAGCATGACGCAGCGGTGGTTACGCATAACGAATGTTGTAAATCTGTAAGCGAAGTAGAAATCGCAGCGCTTTTTGATCGTTGGAATCAGACATTACAGGACAGAGATCCAAAAAAAATTGTCGCTTTGTATGCTGAAAAGTCTATTCTACTCCCTACAGTATCCAATAAACCGCGATTAACAATTGCAGAAAAAGAAGATTACTTTCAGCATTTCCTTGAAAAGTATCCGTCCGGAAAAATCGAAATGCGCCGGATTGCTATCGGATGCAATATGGCGGTAGATTCAGGTTTATACACATTTACTTTTGCTAAGACCGGAGAAAGAGTAAAGGCGCGATACAGTTTTACCTATAAATGGGATGGTTTAAAGTGGCTGATTGTCAGCCATCATTCCTCTGTAATGCCGGAAATAAAGTAGCGCGTAATAAAATGGAGATGAAGGAATATGATAGCAAAATTGTTCGACGTAAAAGAAACAAAGAATAAAGGAAAGGGGCTTTTTGCGAAAGAATTTATACCCAAGGGCACGATAATTTGTTTTGAATGCAACAAGTGCAGGGTGCTTTCCGGAATAGAGCCCGATAAAATGTCCGAAAAAGAAAAAGAAGATATGTTCAACTATGCATACCGCAAAAAAGACGGCTCTTTTATAGCGCCGTGCGATGAAACTAGATATCTTAATCATTCCTGTAACGCTAATATTTTGGGTGCCGACCCAGGATTCGATATCGTGGTCAGGGACATTAAAAAGGGAGAAGAGTTAACCTATGATTACAGGGATTTTTACGATGATATA
>JALOBR010000007.1 GCA_023228195.1 Candidatus Omnitrophota bacterium | reverse complement strand
TTTATTTCTTCCAGATTATCCGTAACCCGAACCCCGTTTATAGTTTTACCAACTTCCGGATGGCCTTTTTTTTCCAAGCCGATAACTACTTTAAAGTTTTTATCCTCTCCGGCCAAAGCAAAAATGCGTTGACCCATTTTTCCGCAAAATCCAACAATTGCTAATTTAATCATAACAGTTCCTATTTTAATAATCCGTAATCTTTTAATGCTATTTTTAATTTCTTTTCATTTTCCGGTAAAATCTTTGACATTGGAAGCCGTAAGCCAGACTCACAAAGCCTCATTAACCCCATAGCTGTCTTTACAGGTATAGGATTGGTTTCAATAAACATAGCTTTTACCAGTGGCAGCAGCCTGTAATGAATTGCCTGAGCCTGAGCGATATTTCCTTTCTGAAACTCACTTACAAGGTTAGCGACATCTCTAGGCGCTATATTGGCAACGACTGAAATAATACCTGCACCGCCTATCGAAAGTACGGGCAGAGTAAGCGCGTCATCACCGGACAATAAACCAAAATTATTTCCGCATAAAGCTTTTATGCGCGACATTTGCTCTAAATTACCGGATGCTTCCTTGACCGCAACAATATTCTTACAATCATGGGCCAACTTTGCAATTGTTTCCGGCTCAATATTTACTCCGGTTCTTGAAGCAATATTGTACAAAATCAAAGGGATATCAACTGATTCAGCTACAGCCTTGAAATGTTCATACAAACCGCTTTGCGTAGGCTTGTTGTAATAGGGCGATACCTGCAATGACGCGCTGGCGCCTGCTTTCGCTGCGTGCTTTGTAAGCACTATAGCTTCCTGCGTCGAATTTGAGCCTGTTCCGGCAATTACCGGGATTCTTCCTTTTGCCTGCTCAATACAAATTTCTACCACTCTTTCGTGTTCTTCATAATTCAAAGTAGCAGATTCTCCGGTTGTTCCGCAGGGGACAATTGCGCTGGTACCGTTCTTTATATGGAATTCTATAAGTTTTCTTAACGCTTTTTCATCAACGTTATCATCTTTAAACGGAGTGACAATTGCGACTATTGAACCCTTAAACATAGTACCTCCCCTTATAAACCAATTTCGCCTTTCCTTCAAGCCATACATTTTTAAATCTATCTTTCTCTTGCTCGATATAAACTTTTAATATTTCTCCGCTTTTTGTCTGTGCTTCTATGCGCCTGTCTCCCGTTTTTTTCTGCCTTATCCCCGTAATTATCGCGGAAGCGCTTGAGCCGGTACCGCAGGCAAGCGTTTCAGCTTCAACTCCTCTCTCGTAAGTACGCACTTTTATAAAATCGTCATTTAGAACCTCTACGAAATTAACGTTTGCGCCTTTAGGCGCGAATTCAGGATGATAACGGATAATTCTGCCCAATCTATCTACCTCAATTTTATCCAAACCTTCCACAAAAATAACCGCGTGAGGCACTCCCGTATTTACAAAATTTACTTTTAGCGTTCTGTTATTTATTTTTATCGGGATATTCAATTTTGTACCACTAGGGGCGGTGAGTTTAATTTTAACATTTTCTTTATTTACTTCCGATTCGATAATCCCCGCTTTTGTTTCTATTTTTATTATTTTTGATTTTTTACTTTTAGTTTTTTCTTTCGTCAATAATGCGCTGCACCTTGCTCCATTTCCGCACATCTCGGCTTCTGAACCATCTGCGTTAAATATCCGCATTTTAGCATCGGCCTTTTTTGATTTTTCAATCAAAAGTATGCCATCAGCGCCAATACCATATTTTCTGTCACACATATTTCTTGCCAGTTCCGCTAATTCGCGGCTTCCAGCCTGCAGATGCTCTCCAACAACCACAAAATCGTTCCCTGCCGCAACCATTTTATAAAAATCAATTATTTTTTTCATAGTTCCACAACTATTTCATCTCTGATTAAATCCATAAAGCTTTCGCGTTTACGGATGAGAAATACCTTATTTCCTTTCACAATCACCTCAGCTGCCCGACGCCTGGAATTATAGTTAGAAGCCATGCTAAAGCCGTACGCGCCGGCGCTCATTACGGCAAGATAATCCCCGGCGAGAACAGATGGGAGCTTCCTTCCCTTCGCAAAATAATCAGCGCTTTCACAAATAGGGCCTACTACGTCAACCTTTTCGCAAGACTCAGGGCACGGTATATAAGATGTAGGGAGGATTTGATGATATGCGTCATACAAAGCAGGCCGCACCAAATCATTCATCCCGGCGTCTACAACAACGAATTTCTTTACCGGCGTAGACTTTAAATATAATACTTTTGTAAGTAAAATTCCTGCATTTCCGACGATAAATCTGCCGGGCTCCATTATTATTTTAAGCCCTGTTTTTTTAAGCAAAGGTAAAATCTTTTGAGCGAATTTTTCCGCTGTCTGCGGATTTTCTTTATCGTAAACAATACCCAGGCCGCCTCCGATATTAAGATATTCCAACCCTACACCGCGCTCTTTTAGCTTCTGTATAAACGAAGTTACTTTAAGTATCGCCGCGACATAAGGATCAGCCTCGGTTATCTGCGAACCTATGTGAATATGAAGCCCGGAGATATTTAAATTCGCAAATTTATGGCGCTGGATGATAATCTCATGCGCATTATCAAAATCTATACCGAATTTATTTGTAAGTTTTCCGGTAGTAATGAATTTATGAGTTTTCGGCTCAACATCGGGATTTATTCTTATTGATATGTTTACTACTTTATTAAAAATCCCGGCGATTCTGTTTATATTTTCCAATTCAGCGATTGACTCGACATTGAAAGATAAAATGCCCCTTTTTATGGAAACCCTGATTTCCCCATCAGTTTTTCCGACTGATGCGTAAACTATTCTTTTTGCCGGGCAACCTGCTTTTATCGCGCGGAAAAGTTCGCCGCCGGAGACAATATCGAGCCCGCTGCCGGCACTCACCAAAGCTTTGAGTATTGATAAGTTTGAATTTGCCTTTACAGAATAGCAAATAAGCGGCTCAATCGGTTTAAAGGCTGATTTTAATTTATTATAGTGGCCAATTAAAGTAGCGTAGCTGTAAACATAAAGAGGCGTGCCAAATTTTTTGGCGAGTGTTTCAACAGAAACCCCCTCACAATAAAGCCGGTTGTTTTTGTATTTAAATTCGTGCATGATTAAACTCGTTTCAAGTTATTACTGACGTGCAATTAACCGTTTAGACCAGAGGGCTAACTGCTTTGCCACAAGACGGGGGTTGGTGCTTCCGTAGGAAATTTTCAGATTAACAGAAGCCCATGCATTGAGTATATTCTTTATTCCGGAATCCAGTTTATCGCTGTATTTTTTTAATTCCGACGCATCAAAGCTTGAAATATTTCTGCCTTTATCAAGCGAATCACGCACTAACCTTCCCACGATATCATGCGCTTCTCTGTATGATAATCCTTTTTTGATAAGATGTTCCACGATGTCGACAGAAAACAACGATTCATCCATCACTCTTTCTGCGATGACATTTTCCTTAACTTTTATATTTTTAAAAAGTTCAGCTAATATAGTCAAAATGCTTTTTATAGTATCTACGGAATTAAAAAGAGGCGGCTTATCAAGTTGTAAATCCCGGTTATAGGAAAGAGGCAAGCCTTTCATAAGTATTAAAACATTTGAAAAGTCTCCGTGGATTTTTCCGACAAATCCTCTTACAAGCTCAAGCACATCGGGATTTTTCTTATGCGGCATAATGCTTGAACCGGTGCAAAAAGAGAAATCAATGTCAATAAAATTAAATTCTCTTGTCGACCAAAGAATCAAATCTTCCGAGATGCGCGAAAGATGCACAGCTAAGATTGACAGGTCAGCAAGCACCTCAATTATAAAATCCCTGTCACTTACGCTGTCTATACTGTTTTGGGTAACATCCTTAAAATTCAACTCTCTTGCGACGCGTTCCCTTTCTATAGGAAGCCCCGTTCCTGAAAGAGCGCAACTGCCAAGAGGCATTTCATCTATTCTTTTATAAGCGTCAAGAAGTCTTGCCTTGTCCCGTTCTAGCCCTTCAATATATGCAAGCAAATGATGCGCAAACAAAACGCATTGGGCAGTTTGAAGATGGGTATAGCCCGGAATAATTACTTTAGAATTATTTCCTGCAAAGTTCAATATAGATTTCTGCAAGAATTTTATTAATTGCTCAAGCTCCTTTACTTCTTCCTTCAAATACATCCTGACATCCAAAGCTATCTGGTCATTTCTTGACCGTGCCGTGTGCAATTTATTGGCTGCCGGGCCGATTTTTTTAAAAAGCACATCCTGAATATTTGAATGCACATCCTCTGCTTTTAAATCAAATTTGAATTTTCCCGACTTAACATCCTGTAAAATAGATGAAAGCCCCTTTACTATCAAAGCAGCATCCTTGGCCGGTATTATTTTCTTGCTACCCAGCATTTTCGCATGGGCAATACTGCCTAATACATCATATTTTGCCAATTTCTTGTCAAAAGAGATACTGGAAGTAAAAGTATACGTAAGCAAATTTGTTTTTTTGGCAAATCTTGTTCCCCACAATTGTTTAGCCATTTCTCTCTCCTCTTATACACAGATTAGTACAAATTTGGAAACAGATGATCACAAATAATTTTATCTGCGATCATCTGTGCATTCTTCATCTCTGATACGGCATTGATAATATCTTTATAAATCCTTCTGCCATGGTCCGGTCAAACTTGTCGCCTTCTCCGTATGTAGCAAAAGCTTTTTTATACAAACTATTTTCAGATACTCTTTTAGCTATAACAATATTACCCCTATATAGCTTAAGCACAATTTTACCTGTAACATATTTTTGCGTTTCATTAACGAAAGCATCGAAAGATTCCCTAAGAGCGGTAAACCAAAGCCCCTGATATACGATTTGGGAATATTTTTGCCCGATTATATCCTTGAAAGCCAGGATTTCTCTGTCTAAGGTTAATGCTTCCAACTCTTTATGCGCCGTGTATAAAATCCATGCCGCAGGAGCTTCATATATTTCTCTTGATTTTATACCAACCACCCTGTCTTCAAGGCAATCTGTTCTGCCTATGCCGCAACTTGCACCAATTTTATTTAATTTTTCAATTAAGCTTACCAGGCTATAAGCTTTGCCGTTTAGCCTGACAGGTTCGCCTTTTACAAAATCAAGCTCAACATAGATTTCCTTGTCTAACGCTTTAGCGAGCGGCTTAACAAAATAATATGAATTTTGCGCAGGTTCATTTGCCAAATCTTCCAATGCGCCGCCCTCAACGCTTACTCCCCAGATATTCTTATCTATGCTGTACAGTTTTTCTTTTGTCGCCGTTATAGTGATGTTATGTTCTTTCGCATACTCTATTTCTTCTTCCCGTGAAGAAAGCTCCCATTCTCTTAAGGGGGCAATTGTCTTAATTTGTGGAGCAAGTATCGCACAAGTCACCTCAAACCTTACCTGATCATTCCCCTTACCGGTACAACCGTGCGCCACAAACTGAGCTTTTTCTTTCTTCGCAACATCTACCAGATGCTTTGCAATTAAGGGCCTGCCTAAACTTGTACTTAAAACATATTTACCTTCATACAAGGCATCTGCCTTAAGCCATTTTAATATGTAATCTTTTGCGAATTCTTCCCTTAAATCTTTTATATAGATTTTGGAAGCGCCACTTTTTATCGCCCGTTTCTTTAAATCAACAGGCGAGAATTCACTTCCTAAATTAGCGGAAAAACATACTACATCAAAACCTTTGTCTTTAAGCCATTGGATGCAACAGGATGTATCAAGCCCGCCGGAATAAGCTAAAACTATCTTTTTCATATTTACCTCTTTTTTTACACAGATTAACACAGATGGCAAATCACAGATAGCCACAGATAATTTTATCTGTGATCATCTGCGATTTTTATCTGTGATTATCTGCGTTAAATACGTAAGTTAAAATCGCCTTAGCGGCATACAACCTGTTTTCCGCCTGCAGGAAAACTACCGAATTTTTGCTTTCCATCGCGCTATCAGTTATTTCTTCTCCTCTGTGTGCCGGAAGACAATGCATAACCAGACAATCTTTTTTCGCTAATTTTAAAAGTTTATCGTTTATCTGAAAATTTTTAAAAATCTTTTTCTTCTTTGCTTTTTCTTTCTCCTGGCCCATAGAAACCCAGACGTCAGTATATAAAACGTCACTCATTTTGGCTGCTTCTTCGATTGATGCAGTTATAATAATTTGCGCTCCACTTTTTGCGCAATAGCTTTTTGTTTTATCCAGCATTTTTTTATCCGGCTGGTATCCTTTTGGGGCGGCAACATACAAAATACCGCCTAAAATAGAAAAAGCATCCATCAAAGAATTGCAAACGTTGTTGGCATCACCGACATAAGCTACCTTAAGTTTTTCTATACTACCCTTCAGTTCCTTCATCGTAATTAAGTCACCAAGCGTCTGCGAAGGATGCAGAAGATCGCTTAGCGCATTTATAACCGGAATTGTAGAAAACTTAGCAAACTCTAAAACTTTTTCGTGCGAAAAAGTCCTAAGTACCGCGGCATCCATAAACCGGGAAGATGTCCTTGCTACGTCAGCTATTTTCTCCCGCAACCCAAGCTGAACTTCATCCGGAGAATAATAAATCGACTGACCACCAAGCTGCAACGAACCTATATAAAATGAAGCTTTTGTCCGTAGCGAAGGTTTTTCAAAGAAAAGCCCTACACACTTTCCGGATAAAACCTGGGCGTACTTAGAAGGATTGACTTTAATATCCAACGCCAAATCAATAAGTTTATTTATCTCGCCGGTTGAAAAATCCCTTAATGATAAAAAATGTCTTGCCATTTTAATTTTTTATTTCTTTAAAAACTTCCTCTAAAATTTCTAATCCCTTGTCGATTTCTTCTTTTTTAACAGTAAGGGCCGGCATAATCCTTAATACTGTTTGATGCGTTGAATTTATGACTAGCCCCTTCTCCATCGCTTTCATAAATACGGGGAATGAATCAACGCTTAACTCAACTCCTATCATAAGGCCCATAGCCCGCACTTCTTTAATAAATGTAAATTTATCTTTTAATTTATTCAGTTTTTTAAGCAAATATCCGCCCATTTTTTCTGTGTTCCTTAAAATCTTTTCTTTCTTTATAATTTTAAAAACTTCAAGCGTTACTTTTGTAACCAAAGGTGAGCCGCCAAAAGTTGAAGCATGCAACCCCGGCTTAAATAGATCAGCAACCTCATTTTTTACAACAAAAGCGGAAACAGGGACTCCTGCGCCAAGGCCTTTTGACACAACCAATGCGTCAGGCGTAATATTATAATTCTGATAACAAAATAATTTTCCGGTTCTGCCCATGCCGGTTTGAACTTCATCAGCTATAAAAAGTAAATCACGCTCCTTGCAGAATTCCTTTAAATTTTTAATATATTCTTTTGAGGCAATGTTTATGCCGCCTTCGCCTTGTATAAGCTCCAAAAGAACAGCAACGGTTTTATCGTTTACTTGTGATTTAAAACTTTCAAAATCATTAAATACAGCTTCCTTAAACTCAGGCAATATCGGCCTGAATGGATCTTTATATTTATTTTGAGCAGTTGCAGAAAGTGCGCCGAAAGTTCTTCCATGAAAAGAATTTTTCATCGTAATCACTTCGTATCGGCCATTTTTATTTCCATAAAGCCTGGTTAATTTAATTGCCGCTTCAATTGCTTCGGCGCCTGAATTAGCAAAAAATACTTTTCCGGGAAAAGTGCTCTTTATTACTTCTTTCGCTAAAATAGCCTGCTCCTCCTGGAAAAGATTATTCGGCAAATGGATAAGTTTTCCTGCCTGCTCTTTTATAGCCTTTACAATCTGCGGATGGCAATGCCCAAGGATAGAAACGCCCCATCCGGGAAACAAATCCAGATATTTTTTCCCTTCACTATCCCAGAGAAAGCTTCCTTTTCCTTTTGCAAAAACCGGGCCCACTCTTTTGTAAGTATTCAAAGAGTAAGTTTCAAAAAGTTGCTTTATTTCTTGTTCTTTCTTCATATACTCTCGTATAAAATCCTAAACTCTAAACACTAAATCCCAAACAAATCATCAACACGAAACCATAAATTCGAAACGTTTAGAGTTTACCATTTTAGATTATTATTTTATTATTTCCGTTCCAATTCCTTCATTCGTAAATATCTCAAGAAGGATTGCGTGTGGAATCTTTGCGTCAACGATATGGGCCTTGCCCACGCCTTCTTCAATTGATTTTACCGCTGCGCGCACCTTAGGAACCATGCCTTCAGAAATAACTTTTTTATCAATTAATTCGTCAGCGTTTTTCATTGTTATCGTAGAAATAAGCGATGATTCATCCTGTTGATTACGCATAACGCCCAAAGTATTCGTAAGCAAAACCAGTTTTTCCGCATTCAGCTTTGACGCGAGGAAAAAAGCTACATCATCTGCATTTATATTAAACGCAACTCCTTCTCGAGAAATACCCATGGGGGTAATTACCGGAATCGATGTTTCTAAAGCTTCCTGTAATTTAATTTTATCGTAATCTATAACCTCGCCCACGAAACCCAGATCTTTTTTTGTGCGCTTTTTGGCGGCGGTAAGCAGCTGATCTTCTTTTTTAAAACCCCGGGCATTTGCGCCATAAGCATTTATCTCTCTGACTATTAAATCATTCAATTCATTTAATTCCTCTTCAACTATTTTTAACGTAAACTCATCAGTCACCCGCATTCCGTCGAAAAACTCGGTTGTGATTTTATGTTCTTTTAGTTTTTCCGTAATATTGGGACCTCCGCCATGAACTAAAATAGGCCGTATTCCTGTATAACGCAAAAATACAATGTCTTCGAGAACGGACTTACGAACCCTTTCTTCGCTTAATATTGAACCGCCGTATTTAATCACAAATATCTTTTTATGAAACTTTTTTATATACGGCAAAGCCTCTATCAAGACATCTGCTTTTTTAATTGCTTCTTTTACCATGGTTTATCCTTTTTTTGTACACGAATTACCACAAATACAAGACGAATATCCACGAATTTATTCGTGGCAATTTGTGTCAACTGTACTCGGCGTTTATCTTGATATACTCCGGAGTCAAATCTGAAGTATACACCGTTTGAGCAAAAACTCCCCTTTTTAAATCAACCTCTATAGTGATATTCTTTTTAGTAAGATCTGACATCTTAATCGGTATGCCTTCGCAAACCGCAATCCCCGCATGGCCCAATGCTGCTATGATTCTACCCCAATTAGGATTGGCTCCATAAACCGCGCATTTAAAAAGATTCGAGTTTGCGATAGAAAGCCCTGCTTTCTTAGCCTCTTCTTTACTCTTCGCGCCTTTTATGGAAATTTTAATAAACTTGCTTGCGCCTTCGCCGTCTTTAACCAGCATAGTTGCCAACTCTAAACAAACCTTTTTAAGTTCTTTTGAGAAAACCTTGATCTCTTTTGTGCTTTTCAAAACATTTTTCTTGCTTGAAAGAACGAAAACGGTATCATTTGTGCTCATGCACCCATCTACAGTTACTGAATTAAAACTTTCATCAATCGCCTCTTTGGCGATTTTTTTAAATAACGCTTTTGGCAAAACAGCGTCAGTCAGTATAAACACGAGCATAGTTGCCACATTAGGCGCAATCATACCTGCGCCTTTGGCAAAACCTAATATGCGCGCTGTGTTATTCTTTAGTTTAATTTCCGAGCAGGAAATTTTTTTAAAAGTATCAGTAGTAAGGATGCTTTGAGAAAAACTTTCCGCATTCTCTTTCCCCATTTCTTCATAAAGCTTCGGGAAAGCTGAAATAATCTTTTCCTTGGGAAGTTTTTTTCCGATAATTCCGGTTGAAGCTATAAGAATGTTTTTTTTATCAATCCGTTCGACTCGCTTGGCTCGCTCAGAACTGCCCGCTATCTCATTTTGGCTTGCCGATAAATAACCAGCCAGCTTAGAAGTTATAACCTCTGTATCTTTTAAACCATTTTTATGCGAAAAACAATTGGCATTACCGCTGTTTACGATAACTGCCTTTATCGGGTTTGAAATATTTTTTCTGCTTAGGGTAACGGAATAAGAAACGTTTTTATTAATCGTAAAAAAACCGAGAGCCTCAGCGAAAGACTCGCAATAGATAAGCCCTAAATCATTTTTGTTACTTTTCTTCAATCCGCATTTTATACCGGAAAGCAAAAAACCGGCAGGTATTTTAATCATAAAAGGCCCGTTGTTTCATCTAACCCAAGCATTAAGTTCATATTCTGCACAGCCTGGCCTGCCGCACCCTTGATAAGGTTATCTATGCTTGAGGCAATCACTGCATTTTCCTTTTTTTCGTCTAATGCGAAACCTATATCGCAGAAATTTGTGCCTACCACGTCTTTCAATTTAGGCAATCCGGAAGATAATCTTACAAACCGGCAATCACCGTAATACTTGGAATAAATATTATTAATTTTCTCTTCGTTTACGCTTTTAGTAAAAGTTACGTATATTGTCGAATATATGCCCGCCTCAACGCCGATTACGTGCGGGGCAAACTGAGGCTCAATGGTTTTGCCGGTGCTTAATTTTAAAACTTCGCTAACCTCCGGGATATGCTGATGGACAAACGGCTTATACGCCCAGAGGTTATTTGAAATATTCGAATAGTGATATTCGATAACTGCCTTTCTGCCGGCGCCGGTAATGGCCGATTTTGAATCAATTATGATCTTTTTTTCAACTAAATCCTCCTTTACCAGCGGATATAGCGCAAGTATTATCGATGTCGGATAACAGCCTGGATTTGCAATAAGTTGGCTTTTCTCTATATCTTTCTTAAAAAGCTCGGGTAAACCATAAACCGCTTTAGACAGATTCTCGCTGTCTTTATGGGGCGACTTATAATACTTTTCATAAAGATTTGTATCTTTAAACCGATAGTCAGCAGATAAATCAATTATTTTTTTCTTCTCGGAAATTAAATGCGGCACAAACCCCATAGAAACAGTGTGTGGCAGTGACAAAAATATAACATCCGCGAGCTTGCAGCACTTTACGATATTTAATGTTTCGCACTTAAGGCTGGTTTTATTCAAAAACCGCGGAAAAAGCTTAGAGTAAGCGACAGGAACCTCTGTCCGCGAAGACAAATAGACAATCTCTGTTTGAGGATGAGAAAGCAAAATCTCAACGAGTTTTTCCCCTGTAAAACCAGTAGCTCCCAATATTGCGACTTTCGTTTGTTTTAACATGGAACACCTACCTATCATGCCCATATAGTGACATCCGCCGAAGCCCACCACGGCGAGAGGCCCTTAACAAAGGGTAAAGGCGGACAAGCGTAAACTAATATAATAAACGAAAAAGCCCCTTACGTCAATAGAATTTAGCCATTTCCGACACCCAAAATCAGGGTAACTTGGCCTTATTCTTCAATAAATTCAAGGGTATCGCCTATCTCTGTAGCAGTTTCTTGGGTTTTCCGGCTGGGAAGTTCTATGGTAGCTTTAGCACGCATGCAGCTTGACATACGCCAGGGCCTTAGAGAGTGTTTGATTTTCAGCACCTTATTGTCGCGGTTAAGATAGATAACATCGATAGGAAATCTCATAAAAAACATATGGATTGAGTTAACATTATGAAAAATAAGCGCCGCATCGCTTGAGATAGACGCACGAAACATAAGCCCCAACAAACGCTCAAAAAACGTCGAGGCCTCGTGTCCATTTTGCGCAATACAAATGCCTTTTGTCTTATTTATAATCTTATACTTCATTTCGAAAGACTGTTTAAAAATTCATCACACATAGCACAAGGCCTGAAATTTTTATCAATACACACAAGAGTAGTTAACGCAGACACAAGAAGCTTCCCCTCTCTTTTTATTTCCTGCAGGAATTCAACGGAGACATTGCGTATTTTATTTATCTTGGTAGATATCTCCAGGGTATCCGCATAACGAGCAGGGGCCTTATAGTCTATGTTAACGTTTCTTACAACAAACAAAGTGCCTTTCTCTGAAAGCTCCTTTAAATTAAGGCCGCGCTCCTGCATATATTCAGTGCGCGCCTCCTCGAAATACTTTAGATAGTTAGCGTAATAGACGACTCCTCCGCAATCGGTATCGTGATAATATATGCGTTTTTGCATTAAGCCTCCTAATGAGCAGACGATTTACGGCAACCTGCTGGACTGCCTGCGAAGCAAGCGTGTAAAGTAAATCGTAGGCCGTAAGGCCGTCTGCGAATTATCCCGACGAGCTCATAGAAATTTTCTTGTGAACAAAGTGAACATAAAAATTTTTATGTATTTAGCCCAACAGGCCTTCGGCCTGGTGAATAGGCGAGTCGGGGCAATAAGATTATACCACCATGCATCTGTAAAACCAAGAATGCCGGCTACCGGTTTTTTAACCTTTCTTTATAAACCTTATTAGCTATATCCACATACTCTTTAAGTGAAACATTTTCTGCCCGCGCATTAGGGTCTACTTTCAAAGAAGAAAAGAAATCATCGCTGGCAATAAATTTCGAGAGCGAATTGGAAATCTTCTTTCTGCGCTGGTTGAAAGCTTCGCGTATTATCCTAATAAGCAGGTTCTCGTCCTCTGCCGCGTCTTGTGGTTCATCATAAAAATCAAGCGATATAAAAGATGAATCGATTTTCGGCACCGGAGTAAATGCGCCTCTCGGAATATCGAAAATTTTTTCTATTCCGGCATAATACTGTATAAAACAGCTTAAAAATCCGTAATCCTTGTTCCCTGTCTCTGCGATTAATTTATCCACAAATTCTTTCTGAAAGGTAAGATAGGCTTTTTTTATAAATGTTCTGTTGTCAATAAGATAACTAATAAGCGAATTACTTATCTGGTAAGGTACGTTTCCAAAAATAACAAGCCTTTCATTTCGCTCGGAAAGATTGAATTTGAGAATATCTGAATGTATAACTCTAACATTCCTTTCATTTTTAAATTTTTGTTCCAAAACGCTTACAAAGCGCGGGTCAAATTCAACACAATATAGAAATTTACATCTTTTACCGATTGCCGCGCTTATCTCTCCCGGACCCGAACCGATTTCAAGGACGATTTCATCTTCAATAACGAGTGAATTTATTATTTTTTGAATATAATTTTTTTCGGTTAAAAACACCTGGCCCAAGGAATGTGATAACCTCATACTGAAGCCCCACGGATATGCCCATGATCCTCTCTCTCGAAATACGCCCCCGTGGGGCGACGCCCCGCTCCACTATTCACCCACGGATATTCTGGCAATGGGATTGATAACCTTAAAGCTAGTTTTATCGCTTCAACCATTGAAGACGAAAATGGTTTTTTATTTTGCCGCACGATATCAAGCGCAACGCCGTGGGCAGGAGAAGTTCTTATTATGGGCAGGCCGATTGTCAAGTTAACGCCGGTTTTCATGGATAGTAATTTAAAAGGAATCATCCCCTGATCATGGTAAAGAGCGATTATGCAATCGTATTGTTTTATAGAATCTTGCGTAAAAAGGCTATCCGGTGGATATGGCCCATAAAAATTACCGTTAAATTTGCGAACAACCTTATGAATAGTTTTTTCTTCACTACCAAAAAAAGTATTTATTCCTGCGTGCGGATTTAATGATGCAACGGCAATTTTTGGACGTTTTATTTTAAAAAGCTCTTGTAATGATTTTAAAACCAAATTAAAGGTGCTGCTTAAATTCTTTTCATTTATAAAATCAGGCACTTTTTTAAACGGAATATGGCGCGTGAACAAAACTGTCTTAATCTTTTTAGCGGCCATCATCATCTCTATCTTGCATTCAAAATAATCAGCCAGGTATTCACTATGGCCGCTAAAATCAGCGAGATTTAATTGCACTGCCTCCTTTGATAAAGGAGCAGTTACGAGCCGCTTTACACCGTATTCGCTCATAACTTCCAGGGCTTTTTTAAGATAATTTATGCTTGCGCGGCCTGAAAGCTTTGAGACATACCCGGGTTTTAATTTATTTATGCCCGGCGTATCTAAATCAATTAAAGTTATGCGTTTACTTATTTTTTTATAAACATCAAATCTGTTTAATATTTCTTTATCTCCGACAACAAAAAACTGCGCGCCGAAATTTTCTAAACTTTCAATTGCTTTTAATGTGATATACGGACCGCAACCCGCAGGGTCACCTATGGTAGCTATGATTTTTTCTTTAGGCATAAAGTAGGCTGGATTAAAGATAAGTTTTTATGACTGCGCCTTGTTTAAGTTGCTTTACCCATTCCTCAAACCTTTTGCGGAATTTATTGTTCCAGATAATGGTACGGATATTTTCCTGAGCCTCTTCAAGCTCAAGTTGTTTGGGCGGGTCGATCTTTTCTAAATAAACTAAATAATTGACATTATTTATGTTTTTTATTACGTACTCGGCGGGCTTTAATTTTACAACAGTTTGCGCGATTTCTTCTTTAAGCTCATTTATTTTTGCCTCAACCTTTACGAGATCATCCGAGTACTCTTTTTCTGCTTCCGGCATCCCTTCTTCTTTTATAGCTTTAGCGATTTTAACGACTTTATTTTTATCTTTATTTTGAGCTATTATAATAGAATAACTTTCCGAGGATATCATTTCATTTTTATGTTCATCATAATACTTATTTATTTCCTGGGGAGAGACAGACACGTAGTTACCTACATACATATCTATCACCTGCCGCATCAGAAACTGCCCTAATATCCTTTCTTTAAGGACAGTTACCGTAAGGCCGCGCTCAATAAGAGAATTTTCAAAATTTTCCCTTGAAGGATACGATGCAATCATTTTATTTAAATGGTTATTGATAAAATAAGACGGGATTTCCAAGTTCTTTTTTTTTGCTTCGTCTAATATCAGCTTGTCCTCGATTAATTTTACCAAAGCGTCTTCCTTGCCTTTTATTTCATCGGCGCCGGCTACGGAATTGCCCGGCATTTTATAAGTGATAACCTTATAATAATCATCCAAATCTTTTGCGGTAATAATCTGATTGTTTACTTTTGCCACAATCTTGGTTATTTCTTCACTGTAAGCCCCAAAAGCCAGGCTTAAAAACATAATTATAAAAAATATTTTTTTCATTGTTTTCCCCCGTAGTAGTTTACTAACAGAAAAGTGCAGATGTATTTTTCTGTATACCCCGCCGTTATCCAAAATTTCCATAGCCCAGCAGGGCATCCTGGTGGATAGCCCAACAGGGCATCCTGGTGGATGGCCTTCGACTTATCAATTTTGGCGGCGGCCCTTCGGCAAAAACTGCCTGCAAAGCACGCAGTTTTTCGGTTAACCCACCTCTATTTTAAAAGCGTCTTTTAAGTATTCTATCTCTTTCTTTAAGATACGGCAATATAAATCAAAGCCAACCATCCAAACAAACCCATGCTGCTGCCTGCCTAAAATATTTCCCGCGCCGCGCAATTCCAAATCACTCATGGCTACTTCAAATCCGGCGCCAAGATGAGAATATTCCTCGATCATTTCAAGCCGCTGCCTGCTTTCTGTGGAAATCGAAGAAAGACTAGGTACCAGCAAATACGCAAAAGCCTGGACATTAAACCTGCCAACGCGGCCGCGTAGTTGGTGTAAATCCGCAAGACCAAAAGTATACGCATCACTTATAATTATGGTGTTTGCCGAAGGTATATCTATCCCTGATTCAACTATCGCAGTCGAAAGAAGACAATCAATCTTTTTTTCAATAAAATCAAACATAACATTCTCAATTTCTGAGGCAGTTAAACGCCCGTGGATAACCGACATTTTTATTTCTTTGGGTAATATATTTCTTAATATTTTTTCCCACTTCGGTATAGTTTCTATGCGGTTATGGATGAAAAATACCTGTCCGCCTCTTGCTACTTCATGCACTATTGCCTCTTTCAGAGTCTGGGCATTATGCTGAATAATTTTTGTTTTAACCGCAAGCCTATCCTTGGGCGGAGTCTTAATTAAAGAAATATTTCTAATTCCTATAAGGCTCATATATAAAGTGCGCGGTATTGGGGTAGCCGTAAGAGTTAAAATATCAATGCCTATTTTAAGTTTTTTTATTTTTTCCTTGTGCTCAACGCCAAACCTATGCTCTTCATCAATAACCAATAACCCTAAATCGTTGAAACTTACATCATCAGAGGTAAGGCGGTGAGTCCCAACTATTATGTCTATTTTCCCGTCACGTAAATCCTTTATTATTCTCCCCTGCTCTGCGGGAGTGCGAAAACGGCTAAGCATTTCTACTTTTATCGGAAAATCCTTTACCCTATCGGAAAGATTTTTATAGTGCTGATAAGCGAGAATTGTCGTAGGAACTAAAAATGCAACCTGTTTATTATCCATAACCGCCTTAAAAACAGCGCGCATCGCGACTTCAGTCTTACCATAACCAACATCTCCGCAAATTAACCTATCCATGCACGCAGACGATTCCATATCCTTTTTAACATCAATTACCGCCCTAGCCTGGTCCTCGGTTTCCTCGTAAGGAAAAGTTTTTTCAAATTGGCTCTGCCATGGAACATCGCTTGAAAATTTAAACCCGCCTATAAGTTTCCGCTGAGCTTCCATGCGCATAAGCATCAGGGCGAATTCTTTTATCCCCCGCTCAACACGCATCTTTGTCCGTATCCATTCCTTGGAACCAAGGCGTGAAAGCTTAGGCTGAGCTTGCGTAAAACTTGAGTATTTCTGGATTAAATGCGCATCTTCTTTCGAAACGTATAACTTATCATTTTTATCGTATACTATTTCGAAATAATAATCTTCCTTTTCCTTTAATTTTAACTTTTTTATGCCGACAAATTTTCCTATTCCATATCTGGTATGTACCACGAAATCGCCGCGCTTTAGGCGCAAAACTGCCGCGATGGGCAGGTCTTCATCCGTATATTTTTTTATTTTTTTGGAATGAGGTATTACTATGAGGAAATCGTAATCGATTATTTTTTTATTGAGGGTTTTATCAAAACTGTAAATCTTTCTGACAACGTCAAATTCCCATTCAAGCCGCAAAGGAAAAGTAAAATTGACAGGGAAAACTTCAAGAGTATCGCCGCGCAGAGAGAAATCTCCCTCCTCAAACACCTCGTCTACTCTGCGATACCCAAGAACTATAAGCTCCTGGCTGGTAGATTCCAGGGAAAATTCTTTATTTATGTATATTTTGAGAGTATCAAACATAATCTAGGAGGGTGTTGCTTAAAACCTGAAAGCAGAAACTTCTTTCTGGTCTCAGGTTTTTCGTTTTCGGTTTATTGGCCAGATTTAGGCTTTAGCTCCTCGAAAAACAAGAACCAGGGCAGATGCAACATATATCGTTGAATAGACTCCGGAAATAAAACCAACCAAAAGCACAAAGGAAAAGCCCTTCAATGCTTGTCCGCCTAAAAGATACATGGCAAGCGTAACGAAAAATACCGTAAGTGACGTGATTATGGTTCTTGAAAATGTATTATTCAACGCTTGATTCAATATCTGATAAGTAGAAGCTTTATGCATACGCGGAGCTATTTCTCTTATGCGGTCGTATATAACTATTGTATCATTTATAGAATAACCAGCGATAGTTAAAAGTGCCGTAACTATCAAAAGATCAACTTCATATCCAAACAAAGCACAAAAACCCAAGGCAATAAGCACGTCGTGCAAAAGCGCAATGACACCGGCAAGAGCAAAATCAAAATGTTTAAACCTGATAAACACATAAGTAAGAATTCCTATAAGCGAAAGTATAATCGCCCATAACGCCTTTGTTTTAAGCAATGCTCCTACGGTTGGACCTACTTTATCTACTCTTAACCTTACTACTTCTTTATAATTTTTCTTTAGAACCTCTTCTGTTTTATCGGCGATATCTTCTTTGCTCTTTATGTTGATTCCGCCTTTTACATCTTTAAAATCCTGGATAGTTAATCCGGAAAAACCCGCATCCAGTAAAATTTTTCTTACATCTTCAATAGCCGGCGCAGGAGTTAATTTATATTCCAAAACCTGGCCGCCTTTAAAATCTATGCTATATACTGCCTCTCCTTTCGATAAGAATCCATACATGCTCACGGCTATTACAATAGTTGAAAACACAAGACAGATATAGCGCGGCTTTAAAAAATCTATCTTTGAAGCCGGGAAAAACTGCAACATCGGCATTTTCTTTAAACCGCCCTTAAGCATTGTTGCGAATATGGTCTTGCCTACAAAAATTGCCGTAAACATACTTATAAGAATACCCAAAATAAGAGTCGTGGCAAAGCCTCGTATGGGTCCTGTGCCAAATATAAAAAGAAAAGCTGCCGCGATTATTGTGGTAAGATTCGAATCAAATATAGTTAAGAAAGTCCGATCAAAACTATTCTTTATTGCCGCGCCCAGGGGTTTGTTCGCGGTCAATTCATCGCGTATCCTTTCAAAGATTAAAACATTTGCATCAACCGCCATACCCAAAGCCAGGATCATACCGGCGATACCCGGTAACGTAAGCGTTGCTTTTAATATATTTAATGCCGCCAGGGTAAATAATATGTTAAAAACAAGGCATATATCCGCGACAACGCCGCCCATAAAATAATAAGCAAGCATAAATATAAAAACCAAGGCTGCGCCAAGAAGGCAAGCATTTATTCCTTTTGTTATGGAGTCAGAGCCCAAAAGAGGCCCGACTGTTCTTTCTTCTTCAACCACAAGAGGTACCGGAAGAGCGCCGGAATTTAACACCGAAACAATCGTGCGGGACTCGTCAAGCGTAAAATCACCTGTAATTTCAGCCTGGCCGCTCATTATCGCCTCGCGTATTGCCGGAGCACTCATAACTTTTCCATCAAGAATAATTGCTAGTTGTTTTCCGACATTTTCTTCGGTTACTTTAGCAAACTTTTTTGCTCCTTCAGCCGTAAACTGAAGCCTTACGTTAGGCGTGCCATATTGATCGAAACCAACAGAGCTTTGCGCTAAATCAGCGCCAACCAGCGACGCACCCTTACGAATAAGAATTGCTCCTTTATAATCTTTCAATTCATATCCTGCCGGAACGCTGCCCTTGACTGCTGCCTCAAATTTTTCCTTATCTTCTTCAACAAGATTAAATTCAAGTTTTCCTACTTCCCTTAATTTAGTAATTATTTCCCTGTCTACTACGCCGGGAAGCTGAACCAAAATAGAATTATCCCCTTGAATTTGTATTGAAGTTTCCTTAACGCCAAAAGAGTCAATTCTGGTTCTGACCTTTTCAATTGCTCCGTTCATAGCATCATTAACCTGGGCCGCGGGCACGGAAGAAGTATCAGCGCGAAGCAACACATACATTCCGCCTTTTAAATCAAGCCCCAGGTTTATTTTTTTATTCAAAGGATAAATTGCTAATGCACTAAATATAACCAGTGCGCCGATTATAATGTATCTTATTTTTAGGTCAGCATTTCTGATCATTCTTTCTGCCTCGCTTTTACGATATAAGAAATTGCACTCTTATCAACCTCTATCTTAACGTTATCATCAACTCTTAAGACGAAAGTTTTTTCTTTTACGCTTATGATTGTGCCATGTATGCCGCCCAAAGTAACTACCTCGTCATTTTTATTCAAATTGTTAATCATTTCCTTATGTTTCTTCTGCTGTTTTTGCTGAGGCCGTATTAACATAAAATAGAAAATTCCGAAAATAACTACAAGAAACAATATATTAGCCATACCTGCGCTTGGATTCGGTTGCATATTTTCTCCTTAATTTTTCCGCTGAAAGCGGAAAATTAACCCCGAAGTGCTCTCAAAAAATATTGAACGAGTATTCTCGCGAAAGATTTTTTGAGCATATGGGCGCTTCGGGGATAATTATAATAATATAAAATCCAAAATCTATACTCAACTTTGGATTGTTGACTTACTTCGCTAATTCTTTCTTGTATCTTTTATATAATGAGGCTACTGTTTCCGTGGGTATTGCTCCGCTTTTTATCCACTTATCGTATTTTTCGATATCTATCTTCAGAAGCTTTCTGGAAGGATCGTAATGACCTACTTGCTCCAGATATCTCGAATCTCTCGCGTTGCGTTTTTCCATCGCAACCATTTTAAAATGATATCTTCCTTTCGAAACTTTACCCGGCTTTCTTAATCTTATTCTAACCATAAACCCTCCTAGTGCTTAATTATTTAATCTTCGTCGTCTTCTGAGAATATAAATTCAGGGCTCACAACAGGCTTATAAGGAGGGAGTAAAAACGTTGTTACCTCATAAAGCCCAACCGCCGTTCTACCAACGAAAAAAGCAAACCCCTTCAATGGCCCCCAAAATACACCGGCGATATCGCCTTTTGTTTTATTTACTTTTATCATCTGCCGCGGAATCTCAACCCAACCCAAAGCGGTGTTTACCGCTCCACGCGAAATCTTACGTAAAGGATTTTGATCCGATACGCGTTCTCTTAATACAACCGTACCCTGCGTTTCCTGCAAAGCATTGCACGGCTCTTGAGGTTCTTCTTCCTGCGCTTGTTTTTTATTTACTGCCTTTTCCTTGACTTCCTTTTTTTGCACAACCGGCGCTGCAACATCTTCCGCTACCGAAGCTTTAGTCGGCTCGCTGAGAACAGCGGGAATAGCTTCCGGCTGCGCCTGTGTAGCTGCGCTTTCAGCCTCATCCTGCGCGTAAGACAACAAAAACATTTGAGATAAAATTATAAAAAAACAAATCGTTTTTTTCATTGCTTCCTCCTTTTAATCAAGGCCCTTTGCCAGCTTGACTGCTAACACTTGGGCTCTTGCTTTATTCAATGTTTCCTTGTATTCTTTTTCAGGCTTAGAATCCATAACAATACCTGCTCCAGCCTGGATATAAGCCGTCTCATTCTTAAAAATTATAGTTCTTATTATTATACACGTATCCAGACTGTTTGTGAAGGAAAAATATCCAACACTCCCTGCGTATATTCCCCGCTCCTGCCCTTCAAGCTCATTTATTATCTGCATAGCCCGTACCTTAGGCGCTCCGCTTACTGTGCCTGCCGGGAAACAACTTATAAACGCAGAAAAGATATCTTCCCCCTTTTTAAGGCATGCTCTTGTCTCGCTTACTATATGCATGACATGAGAAAAATGCTCAATAGTCATAAAGACGGGCACGTTCACGCTGGCACTCTTGGCAACGCGACCCAAATCATTTCTTGCCAAATCAACAAGCATTATATGCTCTGCGCGTTCTTTAGGGTCGTCCAGCAATGACTTTTCGAATTTTTTTTCTTCAAGCTCATCTTTTCCCCTTGACCGGGTTCCTGCAATCGGCCGGGTCGTCAAAATGCCTTTCTCGCAACGTAAAAGCATTTCAGGCGATGAGCCGGCAACTTTTAAATCCTTGAAGTTTAAATAAAACATATATGGCGAAGGATTAAGTATTCTCAAATACCGGTATACATTAAAAGGATCACCGGAAAAATCTACCGAGAATCTTTGCGAAAGAACCGTTTGGATTATCTCTCCCTCTCTTATGCATTTTTTTGCTTTCTCAATCATCAACGCAAAATCTTTCTTGCTCAAATTCGATTTTAGGTGAGCTTTTGTAGCGCCGGACATTGACAATATTTGCAGGCCTGCCGGATTTTGTAGTTTTTTAAATATCCCTTCGATAATCTTTACTTCCTTAGCGTATACACTTTTAAGATTTTGCCCTGGGTTTATTTTCACGAAAGAAAGTATTTCGATTTGCTTTTTTAGATGGTCAAAAATTATCAGGAATTTAGGAAGCATCAGGTAAGTATCCGGGGTATTTAACGACTCTTTTTTACGGCCGCCAATTTGCTCATAAAACCTTACAAGGTCATAGCCAAGATAGCCGACAAACCCTCCGAAAAATCGCAAGTTTTCTTTTGGCGCAACCTTAAACTTATGCATAAATTTTTTAAGCTCAAAGAGCGGGTCTTTTCCGGTCTCAAAAGCCGTTTCTGCTTGCTCCTTTATATTAATCTTTACGCCTTTACTTTTAAACACGGCTATGGGCATAAAACCCATAAAAGAAAAACGGCTTATCTTCTCTTCGCCCTCAACAGATTCAAGGAGAAAACTTTCTTCCTTGAATTGCTTTGACAGGTTATGATAGATAGAAACCGGGGTAAGTGAATCGGAATAAAATTTATACGACAGAACAATTAAATTATTCTTTTTCGCTAATTTAACAAAATTATTCAGTGATGGATTTATTTGCATTTTATCGCCTTATGCGCCCGTAATTAAAACATCTTTCTGTAAAAACAGCTCCATTCTCCTGTGTGACAGGCTGCTCCAATCTGCTGGACCTTGACAAGCAATGTATCTTTATCGCAATCGTAATAAATTGATTTTACTTTCTGAGTATGGCCGCTTGTTTCGCCCTTTCTCCATAACATTTTGCGTGACCGCGAATAAAAACATGTGCGTTTTTCTTTAAGGGTAATTTTCAGCGATTCCTTATTCATGTAAGCGACCATCAACACGTCTCCATTTTTGCAATCCTGAATGACCGCCGGAATCAGCCCTTTTTCATCAAACTTTAAATCTGATATTTTATTTTTTCCTGTCTTTAGTTTTTGGTCTACGGCCTTTGATTTTTTCATACTCGCACCTCAATTCCTTTTTTCTTAAGATACTGTTTTATGGTTTTTATCTTAATCTCCCTATAGTGAAATATCGATGCCGCTAACGCTGCTGTTGCGGCTGTTGTAACGAATATATTATGGAAATCTTCTGTTTTTCCGGCTCCACCAGAAGCAATCACGGGTATCTTTACAGCGTCAGATATTGCCCTTGTCAACTCTACATCATAACCGTCTTTTGTTCCGTCATAATCCATGCTGGTTAGAAGTATTTCTCCCGCTCCAAGGCTCTCAGCTTTTTCCGCCCAGCGAACTGCGTCTAGCCCCGTTGACGTCCTTCCTCCGTTAATATAAACCTGCCATCTTTCCGTAGAGCGTGGAGCATGGGACGTGTGACGATTTCGCTTTGCGTCAATCGCCACCACAATACACTGAGCACCAAAAATACTGCTTGCCTCAGTGATAATCTTTGGGCTTTTAACTGCTACAGTATTTAAAGAAACCTTATCTGCTCCTGCCAAGAGCAATTCTCGTATGTCTGCAGCGCTGCGTATGCCGCCACCTACCGTAAAAGGCATAAAAACGCATTCGGCAACTTTTCTTACCAAATCAAGCGTAGTCTTTCTTTTTTCATGACTTGCTGTAATATCAAGGAAAACAAGTTCATCAGCGCCTTCTTTTTCGTAAAATAAAGCGTTTTCGATGGGATCTCCCGCATCTCTTAAATTTTCAAAATGTACACCCTTCACTACCCTGCCTTTATTGATATCTAGACAGGGAATAATTCTCTTGGCTAGCATAGGCTAAAATTATACCATACTCATTAAAAAGTCAAAGGAAAAAGCTTCAACGGAACAGCTTGCAGGCTAAAACTTACTGCGGATATCCTGGAAACGTTTACACAAACCTTTCTGCTTTTGTGGTTTTTTGACCTACGTTTATGGTATTATTAGAATTGGATTGGCTGGACAGCCCATCTAAAGTTCTTATAGATTTTTAAGGTTAATTAGTCCTGTTATTTCAACCTCTATATGAGTAATTACTGTGTGAAGTAACAGGACAATTCGCAGACGGCCTTACGGCCTACGATTTACGTTCACTACGTTACCGTAAATCGTCTGCTTATTGGAGGTGAAAAATGAGAAAATCCGTGGTCTTAATTATAACTTGCGCATTGTTTTTGGCATATTTGCCAACTAGTTTTGCCCAATATGATGAATATATAGGAAAAGAAGTAGAGCTTAAAAGCTTTACTGGAAAGATTCCTGTATATACAGGTAAAACCAAACGTTCTTTCAACGGCCTTACGGGAAACCTCATGGGTTATGAAAAACAAAATTACCTGACAAAACTGTTGGGCCATGTCGGGTTTGAAGTAGAAAACGGAACAAAAGCACGCATCTTAGAAACTAATTTTTGGGAAAAAACAGCGAAGATAGAGATAACTTCCGGTGGATATTCCGGCTGGAGCGGCTGGATATTGATAAATCACGCAATCGGTTATTAATCCAAAAATGCCTGTGAAGTGTGCATTTTTTGCCTGAAAGGTCGCCGCCAAAATTTCTAAGCCCAGGGCTATGGAAATTTTGGATAACGGCGAGATATACCGAAAAAATGCAAATATATTTTTTCGGTTAAAAAGACAGAAACTCCTTTCTGATCCTGTTTGGAGCGCCCCGACTTTAGAGCCGGGGCTGTTTTATTTTACAGCTCAAACAAACGTACGATAAACGCCAAAACTGCTTTTACCGGTTTCGCGCTAATCCTCATTAATGACACGAATCATTTTGCAAAGTCTACCGTAATCACGCAGATTAAAATGCATTATAAGCCGGGGCAGATCAAGATGCTCACCTTTTTGGACTTCTTCATTCATTGGGGTAGAAAGTATTATTTTCCCGCCGGTTAAAATATCCTTAAATTCCTTGTTTAAAAAGTTCAATGTTTTGTCTGAAATTTTTCTATTCAGCCTGATAACGGTTAATCCGGAAACATATCTTATTGAATGATATACTTTATAAAAATTTTCTATATACTCAATTGCCTTATCAACATTTTTCTCGATAGTAAAAAGATCAAAATCCTCCTTCTTTATAAAACCGGTCTTAGCCAATTGATTATTTATAAAATGCCTCCACGATGTCCAGTAACTTGAACCTTTTGGTTCAATCAAAACTATCGGCCGGGGCTTCGATTTACCGGTCTGAATTAAAGTAAGCGCCTCAAAGCCTTCATCGTTTGTACCGAAACCACCGGGGAAAAGGACTGTAGCGTCTGTTTCTTTTATGAAAATAAGCTTCCTGGTAAAAAAATATTTAAAGTTAATGATTTTTTCTTTTTCCTCCAGGTACGGATTTGTTTTTTGCTCAAAAGGAAGCCTGATGTTCAAACCAAAATCTGTACCTTTTTTTGCGCCTTTATTGCCCGCCTCCATAACTCCCGGTCCGCCGCCGGTAACAACCATATAATCTTTTTCCGTTATCTTTCTAGTAAATTCTTCGGCCATTTTATATTCCGATGAATTTTTCTTTGAGCGTGCCGAGCCGAAAACTACCACCTTCTTCACGTTTCTGTACGGAGAAAATATCTTGAAGGAATACCGTAATTCCTTAAGAGCATTGTTTATAAGCTTAAGATCCCCTTTATCGCTTGACTCTTTGCCCAATTTAACAACAGTCGTAAATATTTCGCGCAGCAGATATTCGGTTCCTGGATACGCGGAAAGTTCGGTAAGCTTGTCAATTAAATCATCAATGTCCTTTTCTCCAACCCTGTATCCTCTTTGCATTTCTTTCATATTTGATCCTTTTTACTTAAAAAATCTTTCGAATTGCAATCAACTTAGCACCTTAATTATTTTAATACGGGAATTGATTAGGGGCAAATAGAAAATCGATTTAATTAAGTTTATTCGGGTTTAAACAGCGCTCTTATCTGAACAATCTAAATAATAAGGCGATTGCATGATATATTAAGCTCTGCATAAGAATTATAACCGGGCTGAGAATTCCCGTATAAAGCAAAATAATGATTATAAAAAATCCGTAGCGCTCAAAGCGCGCCATAACTTGCTGGCCGGAAACAGGAAGAAACGCCGTAAGTATTTTTGAGCCATCAAGGGGTGGTATAGGAATTAAGTTGAAAGCGCCAAGAATAATATTTACTTTTACGAGAATTTTAAGGATTAATTCAAGCATAGAACCTGCGTTTACGAATGGCAGTTGTAAAACGAATATGCCGATGGTTGCTATAAGTATATTCGCTAAGCAACCCGCCAAAGAAACAGCTACTAAGCCTACACGGTAATTTCTTAAACGATAAAAATCAACCGGGACAGGCTTTGCCCAGCCAAACCCGACAAGAAGAAGCATAATCGCCCCCAGGGGATCAATGTGAGATATTGGATTAAGTGTTAACCGGCCGTAATTCTTGGCTGTATTATCTCCAAAGAGATGCGCAACCCATCCATGCGCAACCTCATGAGCAATAACGGAATAAAGCAGTAATACGGCCAATACAAAAAACAATACCGGGTTACTAAACAAAAGTGACACCAATCCCATGAATATCTTTCTCCTTTTTTATACTGCCGGCGTAATTAAACTTAGGCCCTTTATTCTTCTATCACCGTAACCCGGACTATGCCTTCTTCCAAATCTGCTATCCGGGAAAATGCTGCTTTACTTAGATCAATTATCCTGTCTCTATCATAAAAATATCTGGAAGGACCGAAATTATTGTGCCTGACTGTTACACATTTATCATTAGCTATGTTACAAACTTTAAAATACTTACCAAAATCTTTTTTACGCATAGCACAGGTTAAGTCTTCATCGTTAAACTTTTCACCCGTCGCAGTAGCATTAGCGAAATACCAGGAAGCTATTCCTACCTTGGGATACGGTCCAACCACAGGGATATTATCCGCGCAAGCAGTTAAGAATAAAACCGCCGAAACAAGCGATAATTGTTTCTTAACCATATTTGCCGGAGCGTTTCTTATTATTTGCCTTTTTTCTTTTTGGAAACCGGTTTTTTCTTTTCAGCCGGCCTCTTCTTTATGACAGGTTTTTTTGTTTCAGTAACCTGCGGCTTATTAAAACTGGCCATCTGGCCGGGAGCTGCTTGTCTTTGCCTTTCATTAATGTTCGGTTTAAATGAACTGGCATTCTTGCGACGGGAAAAACAATCCTGACAATATACCGGCCTGTCTCCGCTTGGCCTAAAGGGAACCTCGCATTGCTTTCTGCAGTCAGCGCAAATCGTTTTAAACATCGGGCGTTCTCTAAAACGGTTATCCTGTCTTTGGTTTGTTTGAAGATGAGTATTCCCGGATTGCTGGAAAGGCTTAGGAAAAGGTTTTGCTTCAGGCGGCTTTGGCGGCATAACTTTAGCTATTACCAAATCCAGCTTTCTATCCAACAAGGCAAGCTGTTCGTGTATCTTAGCGATAAACCCCAGGATGTCCGCTTCATTCTCCGAATGTTTTTAGATCGGA
>JALOBR010000084.1 GCA_023228195.1 Candidatus Omnitrophota bacterium | reverse complement strand
CCCGCCGTAGGCGCTGCGACAGCGCCTTCTTTTTTAGAATATATAGTCTGATATTTTTCAAAGTCATCAATTTCTTTTTTTATATAATGCGGTAAAGGTGGCTTGCCGACCTCATTAAGGAAAGATGTAAAGTCTTGCGGGAAAAATTCAAGAAGACGGCCGCCCTGTAAAGTCTTATCAATTGTTTTTGCGTAAAAGCCTTCTTTCTCGAAACTAATCTTCTCCCCCAACCTTGCTTTTTTACCGGGGTTCACTAATGTTTCCCAAATGCCTTTTTCTTTTTCCTTAAGCAATAAAACCTCAATTTTTCCTCCGGTTTTATTCTTACCGGTAAGGCGCGCTTTGATAACCCTTGTGTCATTTAATACCAAGGCATCATCTTTATTTAATAGCTCTACGATATCTTTAAAAACTATTTCACTAAGGCGGCTGTTTTTTCTATTTACAACCAGAAGCCTTGAGCTGTCGCGCTCATTTAAAGGATCCTGAGCGATTAAATTTTTCGGCAAGTCATAATTAAAATTAGAAAGCGCGAATAAATCTTTTTCCATAAAAATAGTGTTTGTTTAAAGGGCAGGGTTAGAAGGCGCGTTCAACTTTATTTTTTCCTTCACGTTTAGCCTTGTAAAGCGCCATATCGGCCTTTCTTATCAGAACGTCTTTTTCCTGGCCGTCTTGAGGGTAATTTGAGAGGCCGATGCTTACGGTAAATTTATATCCTGCTATATTATTGTCCGCTAAATTCTTTCTTAGCAGTTCCGCAATGCTAAACGCTTCGTCCTTGTTTGTAAAGGGAAGTATCACCGAAAATTCTTCTCCGCCGTAGCGGCAGATAATATCTATTTCCCTGGCGGTTTTCTTAAGCTGTTCGCTGACCTTTTTTAAGGCTTCATCTCCCTGTATGTGGCCATAGGCGTCGTTAAATTTTTTGAAATCATCCAAGTCAATCATAAGTATCGAGATTGGATAATTTTTTGATTTAGCTTTAAGCAATTCTTCGTCTAATTTATATTGGAAATAGCCATGGTTCCATAGCGAAGTCAAGGTATCCGTATGAGCTTTTATAAGCGTATCTTCGTAAGCGCGCGAATTTTCTATTGCGCCGGTAGCCTGCTCTACAAACATATTAAATATTCTTATATCGGCTTCATCTATCGGCTTTTTTGTCACATAGTTATCGACAATAATAATTCCTTCGGGCTTATCTTTTATCCATAACGAAGCTATTAAAAACTCTCCAAGCTGAAGCTTTAGGCAAATCGAATCATCCTTAAGCTCAACTGTTTTAGTATCCTTTATATGCAAAGTGCCTCTTTCCCATAAGGCGCTGTAAAGAAAACCGCTGGCTTCATTTAAATCAAAAGAAAGGGACTGGACATATTCCATAAATTTTGGCTTTAATGTCTCTTCCTTTATTCTATGATAAGTTTTGATAAGGTCGTAGAGGTCCATCTTCTGCTGTTCTATGCTGCGCCAGATTGAAGTTGCTTCCTGCATATACATCGGCCCTATACCCATAAACCCGTTTATTTTTTTAGCATCATCGTCAACGAGAAACAGAATCGCCCTGTTAAAGGAGAGCCCTTCGTGAGCGGTTAAGCCGGTAAGAATAATATAAACTATTTCTTCAAGCCTAAGTGTCGTTCTCATTGCTTTATTTAATTCGTAAAGTATATAAAGCTGAGAACGTGTTTTTTCCAGTTCTTCTTTTACTTTCTTAATGTCCTCTTCCATATGAAACACCTCAAGAAACAAATACTATTTAGTAACATCCCTCGAAGCTCACCACAGTTTCTAACGCCCTGACAAATGACAAAGGTGGATAACTTTAATAAATAACATATTTGGAATTAAAAGTCAATGCCGGGGTAAAACCAAAGATAAAAATTTGTAGTTAGTGTTGATAGTTTGCTAGATAAAAACATCTTATTTTTTAAAGCAACTTATGGCTATTCTTTTAATCTGCGATATGAATTAGGCGGGGGCCTGGGTTTGCTCTTTCCCGGGGGCATCTGTCGGAACAGCCTGAGTTTCTGCGTTAGCTGCGAATTTAACCGATACGAGCTTAGAGACTCCTTTTTCCTGCATAGTTACGCCGTAAAGGATATCGGCTCTGCTCATGGTCTTCTTGTTGTGGGTGATTACGATAAACTGTGAGTTTGCAGAAAATTGCTTTAAAATATGGTTAAACCTGTCAACATTCGCTTCATCCAAAGGAGCATCTATTTCATCAAGCACGCATATAGGAGAAGGCCTGACTTTAAAAATAGCAAAAATGAGGGCTATCGTGGTTAGCGCTTTTTCTCCGCCTGAAAGCAATGCGACGTTCTGATTCTTCTTGCCGGGAGGTTGGACTTCTATTTCAACTCCTGACTCGAGCACATCATCCTGGTCAAGCAGTATCAGGTCGGCGCGGCCGCCGCCAAAAAGAAAACGGAAATTATTCTTGAATTCCTCCTCTATTTTAGCAAATGTTTCAAGAAATAATTCGCGCGATGTTTTATTTATCTTCTGGATTGCTTTTCGAAGTTCGTCCTTTGAAGTAACAAGATCGTTCTTTTGGTTATCAAGAAATTCCTCTCTTTTCTTAAGCTCATCAAATTCTTCGATTGCAACCAGGTTAACGTCACCAAGGGATTCCAGCTTCTTCTTTAAACTTTCTTTATCTTCATTAAATTTCTCAAGGCTTGAGCCTTCTTCAAGCGGCTCCTTAACCCAATCGGCATTAAATTCAACCGTATAAACCTGGCGCAGATAATCTTTTATTTTTTCTTTTTCATAATCAAGGCTTTGGGTCTCGAGTTTTTTGTTATAGACCGCGGAGCGAAACTCTTCTAAATTGCCTTCCGCTGCATCCAGCAGCTTTCTGTCTTCTTCGATTTTTGTAAGCAACCCTGTTTCTTCTTTCTCAAGCTCATCTTTTTTCTGCGAATAAACATTTATTTTTTCCTTATCCGAACTTATCGCGCCTTCGAGTTTCTGTATTTCCTGCAAAAGGGCTTCGCCTTTTGCGAAATTTTCTATTTTTTCCTTATCCATATCCGCAAGATTTTTAAGAATATTTTCTTTCTCTTCGCAAAATAGCAATACCCTTGAATTTAAACTTTCTTTTTCTCGTGATAAAGACTGCCTGTGTGTTTCGCTCTTGGCGGAATTAACATCTATTTCATTAATACGTTTTGAACTATTGGAGACAATCTCATGAAAACCGGTCATATTCGTTTTAGAAACGTTTAAACTCTCTTCGCAGGCAGCTATTTCAGCTTCCAGCTCTTTTTGTTTTATCTCGCGGCTTGCAAGTTCCTGCCGGTTTACTTCAAGTTCTTTTTCAACAAGCTCGGACTCTTCGTTGAATCTTGCAAGATCCCTATTAAGAGTTTCTTTTTCCTGAAACAACGATTGATGGCGCTTTTCTTCTTCCTCTACCTGGGAATTCTGCGCTAAAAACTGTTCGCTGATTTGTTTCTTTTGATTCTCTGTGTTCTCAAGTTCCTGCTTTAAAGTTTCTATCTCCGTCTTTATCACATCCATTTTTTCTTTTAGTTCATCTTCCTCTAACGAAATAACCTTTGCTTCAATTGCCGCTTTGTATGTATTTCCTTCTTTATGAAATTGGGCGTCTTTTAAGGAAATTATAAGCTTTTTTATGTCTCTGGGCTCTTCGTCAAAAACAATAGTAAGCTTTTTGCTTGCAGAAAATGTATCGTACTTTGTGCGTAGATCTTTTAGAAAATCGTAATAGGAATTAAGCTCAACGAGCTTCTTTTCTTTCTCAATTATTTTTGTCTGCAGGCTTTCTTTGGCAGAAACTAACTCCTGCTCTTTTAAAACCAGGCTTGTCTTAACGCCCCGTAAGCCGCTTAATTTGCTATCTAAATCGGCAAGCTCAATCGAAAGTTTTTCCAGCGTGTTTTTTCTCTCGCTGGATAAATTCTCTATTCTGGCCTTATCCAGAGACAGCCTTTTCTTTCTATTAACAAAAGAAGCAACCTGGGTTTGAAGCTCAATTAAGCTATTACGCGTATTGACGCCCTTGCTTTCTAATTCAAATACCCTGATTTTTTCTTCTTCTATTTTCTTCTTTGCTTGCTCAATCGCAACTAAAAGGCTGGTTTTTTCTTCTTTAAGTTTTCCTATCTGCTCATTTATTGAGTTAACTTCCTGCTCTATGCTAATCAACTTATTCTTTTCTTCCTCTATCCGGCCATCCTGCAAAGCTATACGCTCCGAGAATGTTTTCTTTGACTGCTCTATCGCGTTATTACGCTCATTTACTTCTTTTATGCGTTGGTTGCTTACATTTATATAACTAAGGGAGGTTTCTATCTGAGCGCTGAAAGAAAATACTTGCGAACTTGTTTCCTGAAGCTCCTTACGCATGTCCCTGAGGCGAAGGTTAAGTTCTTCCCATTTAGTTTTATTTTCCTTCAATTCATTGTCTTTTGAACTCTCTTTTTCTTTCAAGCTATTCAGCTCTTCAAGAATGACGTTTATTTTTTCTTCAAGGCCTTTAAACTTTAAAATCCCTATTTTCTTTTCAACTTCAACCAGCCTCTCCTGGCACTCCTTGAATTTGCGGGTTTTTTCAACCTGCCTCTCAAGATAACGGATTTGGCGCTTTACTTCCGAAATAATATCATCCAGCCTTATTAAATTTTCGTCTGTTTCTTCAAGTTTTTTTAAAGTTTCCCGCCTGCTTTCTTTATACTTAACTATTCCGCTTGCCTCATCAAATATAAGGCGCTTGTCTTCCGGCTTATAACTTAAAAATACTTCAATCTTGCCCTGCTCAATAAATGAATAAGTCGCTTCTCCTATGCCGGTACCCATAAAAAGAGCCTCTATGTCTTTTAATCTTACCGGATTTTTATTTATGAGGTATTCGCTCTCCCCTGAGCGGTACAATCTTCGTGTAATTGCAACTTCCTTATATTCTATCGGCAAGTATTTATCTTCATTCGCAAAGGTAAGGGTTACTTCGGCATAATTTAAGGCAGGATGTTTTTCGGTTCCGTTAAAAATAATATCTTCCATCTTGGAACCGCGTAATGATTTTGGGCTTTGTTCGCCGAGTGACCATTTAAGAGAATCCAGGACATTTGATTTTCCGCAGCCATTCGGCCCGACAATAACCGTTATGCCTTGTTCAAATTTTAGGGAGACTTTTTCCGGGAAGGATTTAAAACCGAAGATTTCTAACTCTTTTAAAAACATGCTTTCTCAACTTAAGCTCAAGAACTCTTGAGCTCTTAAGTATTATGTTAAGAGTTTAAGTCTTGTGAGCTATCTTGTTTCTTTAAATTTTTTAATTAGCAACGGAATTACAGTAAACAAATCCCCGACGATTCCATAGTTAGCAACTTTAAAAATAGGCGCATCCGGATCTTTGTTTATAGCTACTATCACCTTTGACGACTGCATTCCTACCAGATGTTGAATTTGCCCCGATATGCCGCAAGCAATATATATTTTTGGAGCGACGGTACGCCCGGTTTGGCCTACCTGATGAGAGTATGAAATCCAGCCGCTGTCCACTGCTGAGCGCGATGCCCCTACCGCTCCACCCAATGCTTGCGCGAGTTCTTCAATGAGCTTAAAATTTTTGCTGTCCGCGATACCGCGGCCTGCTGAAACTATTATATCAGCATCTGCGAGATTTACTTTACTTATTTCTTCCTGTATGTATTCTATAAATTTTACTCTTGCGTCGATAAACTTTCCATCTATAATCTCTTCTATAACCTCGCCTTTTCTTTTTGCGTCCTCTGCCTGCTCTTTCATAACTTTATGCCTGACTGTTGACATTTGCGGCCTGTAATTAGGGGTAATTATCTGCGCCATAATGTTTCCGCCGAAAGCCGGGCGGGTTTGCACAAGCAGGCGTTTTTCTTTATCGATATGAAGACCGGTACAATCAGCCGTTAATCCTGTATATATCGTTACGGCTATGCGCGATACAAGCGAACGGCCGCAAGTAGTTGCTCCGGCTAAGAAAATTTCCGGTTTATATTTTTTGACTAAATGAGAGATTACGTTTGCGTAGTTTTCGGAAATGAAGTTTTCCAATTCCGGCTTATCCACGAGTATAACTTTATCCGCTCCTTTTGAAATCAGCGTTTGGGCTTTTTCTTTTATATTCTTGCCTAAAAATACAGCTACTACTTTTGAGTGCAGGTCATTGGCTAACTCCCTGGCTTTTCCTAAAAGCTCAAAAGAGACACCGCTGATTTTCCCCTTTTCGCTTTCCACAAATACCCAGACATCCTTATAGGAAGAAAAATCAATTTTTGCTACTTGCGGCTTAAAAATCGCTATTGCTCCAAATTTGCAGGC
>JALOBR010000083.1 GCA_023228195.1 Candidatus Omnitrophota bacterium | reverse complement strand
TGATTTGATCCTTGCTTTTGGAGTGCGCTTTGATGACAGGGCCACAGGCCTTGCGCGGCAGTTTGTCCGTAATGCGAAAATCATTCATATAGATATAGATAACGCGGAAATTGATAAAATTAAGAAAGCGAATTTTTCTCTTTGCGCGGATATCGTCCAGGCTATAAAAGCGATAACACCGTTAGTGTATAGAAATACCAGAAAGGATTGGCTTTCTCAAATTGCTAGTAAAAAAGAAAAATATCCTCTATTTACGTCCAAAGATAAGCTGCATCCGATTAGTATAATTAAGGCGATAAGCAGCATGGTTTCTCCGGATACGATAATTACGACTGATGTCGGTCAGCATCAAATGTGGGTTGCGCAAAGTTATCCTTTTAGAAGACCGCGCACATTGCTTACTTCGGGCGGTTTAGGCACGATGGGGTTTGGTTTGCCTGCTGCAATTGGCGCTGCCTTGGCAAATCCGGATAAGCGTATAGTTTGTATAAGCGGGGATGGTTCAATTTTAATGAACATTCAAGAGATGGCAACTTTGGCTGAATTAAACCTTAATGTGACGATTATTATAATGAATAACGGGCACTTAGGCCTGGTCCGTCAGCAGCAGGAATTTTTTTACAATAAGAAGTATATTGCTTCAAAATTCCTGGCGAAACATTCCTTTAAAAAAATCGCACACGCTTTCGGTATCCGGGCTTTCGAATTGGACTCAAGGGGAAAAGTGCATTTGACTTTAAGGAAAGCATTAAAGTCCAAAGGGCCTTCGTTGGTTGATATAAGTATACATTATGCGCATAATGTTACCCCGATGGTTAAGCCCGGTAGGTCAAATATGGAGATGATAGGATGAGAGAGAAATATATTCTGAAACACCTAAATGCTTAAAAAAATCACTACGATAATTTTTGAGAGTGTTTCGGGACAATTCGCGCTATTATTTTTCTACGCTTAGAATGCCTGAAAAATAATGCGCTCATTAGGAGGTAGCTATGAGTAAAATAAAGAATTACATTGTTGAACTTACGGTTAATAACCATGCCGGTGTTATGTCGCACATAACAGGCCTTTTCTCGCGCAGAAATTTTAATCTTGAAGGGATTCTATGTGTTCCTTTTAAAAAATCTGTGAAAAGCCATATCTATCTAATTGTAAAACGGGATGAAGATATCGAGCAGATTATAAAACAACTTAAAAAACTTTATGATGTGGTTAGCGTCTGCCTACTATTGTCAGGGAGTGATGTTCTGATACACAAAATGACACGGTTATTCAATATGGGGAATATTTTGAAATCAGAGCGTTAAAAATGATATAATAATAATAATGAAACGAAAAGTATTTATTTATTTTATGGTAATGTTTTTGGCTTCACTGACGCTATTTGCGGCAGAAAAAGCGCAAGCTCCGCATCCTGCTCTTTATTGGAAAGACTTAGGGGAAAAATCAGTGCAATGTCAGCTGTGCCCGAGAAAATGTATTCTTTCGCCCGGACAGCGCGGCGTATGCACTGTAAGGATAAATAAGGACGGTAAACTTTATTCGCTTGGTTATGGAAATCCAATAGCAGTGCATGTTGACCCAATTGAAAAAAAACCTTTTTTTCATGTGTTGCCGGGCACATCAGCTTTTTCTATAGCTGTTGCAGGATGTAATATGCGTTGCCTTTTTTGCCAGAATTGGCAAATATCCCAATCGAAGCCCGATGAAACAGAAAATTACCATATGTCCCCCATGGATGTTGTAGGCGCGGCAGGGGAAGCAGGTTCCCCCTTTGTTGTTTATACCTATACCGAACCAACCGTATTTTACGAATATATGCTTGATATATGCAGGCTTGCCAGGGCGCAAGGATTAAGAAATGGTATGCATAGTTGCGGTTACATAAATGAAGAGCCGTTAAAAGAACTTCTTAAGTATATGGACGCAGTTAATATAGATTTAAAAGGCTTCAACAGGGAATTTTATAATAAACTGGGAATGATGGCGGAGTTAGAGCCGGTTTTGGCGACGCTTAAAACAATAAAAAATGAAGGGGTGTGGCTTGAGATAACCAATCTTATAATTCCCGGGCAAAATGATGATCCTGGAGAAATCCGTAAAATGTGTTTTTGGATTAAAGAAAACCTTGGAGATGAGGTGCCTTTGCATTTTAGCCGTTTTACCCCTTCTTTTAAACTGCAAAATCTTCCGCCGACGCCAACAAGCAAGCTTGAAGAAGCCTTTAGCATCGCGAAAGAAGTAGGGCTAAAATATGTTTACATAGGTAATGTTCCCGGGCATCCGCAGGAAAACACCTATTGCCCTGGTTGTAAAAAGGTAGTTATAGGACGGGTTGGTTATAATATTCTTCAAAATAACATAAAGAACAATAAATGCAAATTTTGCGGATATAAAATCGCAGGAATATGGGAATGAAAAATTATGTCTGATGCTTTAACCACCGCTTTACAACTTTTTGTAATAGGGTTTACTTTTAATATATCAGGCCCTTGTTTTTTATCCTGCACGCCATTGCTTGCTATGTATATCGCAGGCGCGCAAAGAAAGTTTTTGCAGTCACTTTTAGACGTTTTTATATTTTCCACCGGAAGGCTTATCTCATACATCATGCTTGGATTTTTAGTAGCAGCTTTTATCGGTTTCTTCAGGCAATTCATTCATGTAGAGCAAAGAATATTATTTAATTCTATAGCCGGGATAATAAGCGTTTTTCTTGGTTGTCTTGTTGTTTTATCGAGAAACAAAAGTTCCTGGAGCTGCAAATTTCTGGATGGATTTTTCGGCAGAAGCAATATTTTTGTGCTTGGATTTGTAATGGGGATAATTCCATGTTTTCCACTTACGGTATTATTATTTGAAATCGGCATAATGTCGAAGAATGTGTTTATGGGGATGCTTTACGCATTCTTCTTTGGACTCGGCACATTCGTGTCAACAATGCTCATACTTGGAAGTTTTTCGGGAGTTTTGGCAGGTTTTTTAAATAAAATATTGAAGTCAGAAAAAGCCAGGCTTGTCCTCAGGGTAATATGCGCAATTTTGCTTATTGCGTTCGGCGTGAAGCTGTTGTTTAGATAATAAGATGTCTGCCCCGTTGTCACCCGCTTTTTAACTTAGCTTATGAATAAACATTTAAATCGAATAATCGGTTTCTCAATAATACTTTCCGGGTTCTCTGCGCTTAGTGCGCAAATTGTATTTATAAGAGAATTTCTGGTTGTTTTTTACGGAAATGAATTATCTATAGGTTTTATTTTGGCAAGTTGGCTGATTTCAGTTGCAATCGGTAGTTTTATTTTCCATATTTTTTCTAAAAAGAAAACCCAACAGGCCACTTTATTTTCATTTTGCCTCGTTGTTGTAAGTTTACTTTTGCCAGTTTGTCTTGTTTTGATACGCTTGTCTAAAACGATAATGAATTTCAAGGTAGGAGAAATAGTTCCGTTATTTCCTATTGCCGCAGCAAGCTTCATATTGCTTTTTCCTGTGTGTGTGTTTTTCGGATACATGTTTTCGCTCGCCTGCAGTTTGTATCCCTTCCCTATATTTTCATTTATTACGCCGGCTCACAAAAGATTGAGCGGGGCGTCGCCTATACAGGGCTCAAGTAACACAAAAATTAAAGCTCTTTCCGGTAAAATTTCCGGCGTGTATATCCTGGAGGCAGTAGGTTCAGGCATTGCGGGAATATTGGTCAGTTTTTTCCTTGTGCGCTTGTTTGATTCTTTTGAAATTATCGTATTTTTGTCTATTGTTAACCTTATTTTTGCGTTTCTGCTGGTTTTCTTTTCTCAGGAACATCTAAGGAAATTTTGCCTGGCGCTTTACGGAACGCTAATTCTTGCATTTTCTCTATTGCTAATGTCATCAGGAGTAGAAAAGATTAATTCTTATATATCCGGTATCCAATGGAAAGGATATAAGGTTATTGATTCAAGAAATTCAATTTACGCGAATATAACGGTAGCGAAACGCGGTAACCAGATAGTATTTTTTGAAAACGGGCTTTTGCTTGCCGCAATACCGGATAACAAAATGATTGCAGAGGAGAGCGTCCATTTTGCTTTGCTTATGCACCCGAATCCTAAAACTGTTCTTCTAATCGGAGGAGGCACTACCGGATTGCTTGATGAAATTTTAAAATATCCTGTTAGACAGGTCGATTATCTTGAGGTAGACCCTTTGATTATAAGGCTTTCGAAAAAACATCTTCCGCAGGATTTGCAAAAAGGCTTAAATGATAAAAGAGTAAGCATAAAAAATATTGATGCCAGATTCTTTGTAAAATCAGAAACAACAAAATATGACTGTATTCTTATTCACGCGGGTTCGCCTTTAAGCGCCCATATAAACCGCTACTATACGGTTGAATTTTTTGAGCAGCTTAGAAATATGCTTAACGATAATGCGATAGTCGCTTTTTCGCTTAATTCCTCGGAAAACTATATAAACAGGGAATTAAAGTATTTTTTACAATCGATTTATTTCTCGCTTAAACACTCCTTTGACGATATAAAAATAATTCCCGGAGATACCGCATATTTTATAGCTTCAACCGGAAAAAGTTACCTTACTTATGATTATAAAGAAATTCTAATACGCTTAAATGAACGAAATATTGACGCAAAGTATGTCAGAGAATATTATTTATTTTCTAAATTATCCCCGCAGAGAGTTTCTTATGTTGAGAATGTTTTAAAAGAAAAAATTGGCGCTCTGCCAAATTATGATTTAAAGCCAGCCGGATATTTCTATAACCTGACATTTTTGACAACTTATTTTAAAGATTCTGTGTTTACCTGGCTCTTAAGATCAGCAAACGCGCTAAATATATGGATAATCTTTGCCGGTTTAATGTTTATCGCAGGGTTTATCGGGTTTTTAAGATTAAAATCGATTGATTTCCGTGATGAAATCAGTTTTTTTTCTATGGCAATTACAGGTTTCAGCGCAATGGCTATTCAAGTTATAATTTTACTTACTTTTCAAATTATTTATGGTTATTTGTTTTATAAATTAGGTTTTATCCTAAGCGCGTTTATGGTGGGGCTTGTATTGGGTAGCTATTGCGCCGTAAGATTTTCAATTTTTAAAGAAGAATTCAAGGCGCTTAAGTTAATGCAATTCCTAATTTTTGCATACGCGCTAGCCCTGCCGTTTATTTTTAGCTTGCTTATTAACACAAAATCTTCCGCAGTAAATAATTTCGGCGAAAATGTGATTTTTATACTGCTTCCTGTAGTTTGCGGAATTCTGTGCGGCGCACAATTTTCTTACGTGAATAAAGTTTGCTTAAAAAAAGAAGGAGACTCTGCTAGGATCGGCGGGCTGACTTATGCCCTGGATTTATTCGGTTCTTGCATCGCTGCTTTCGTAACTGCTATCTTTTTAATCCCTGTAATAGGAATTTTGCAGACCTGTTTATTGGTGGCGGGGATGAATTTGTTTGCCTGGATATTCTTGTCAGCCGCTTCTTTAAGGCAAGGCAAATAAGATTATTATGTTTACGCTCTAGCCAGCCGCATCGCCCAGGCTACAACTACGACAAATGCGAATAAATAAGCCCAGGCTTTATGTTGCAGCCATAATGGAATTTTCTTTAAGTATAAATAAATAACCATCACGGCCAGTAATATTATTGAAAGAGGATTAAAGGAAATCGCTTTCGTTAAATTCAGCTGGCCCAGGGCTAAGAACGCTCGCGTTGTGCCGCAAAAAGGGCAATCGAATCCGGTTATAAGGCGGAATAAACAAAAATGCGTTTTAGGCAAAAGTTCAATGATGTCTATCTTAAAAAGATATAAAGCAATGCCTGAAGCAAGCGAGCATAGCAGTATGCTGCCGGCAAGCGAGCGAAGGATTAAGGAAGAAGATATGGCTATTTTTTTCATTTAATCGACGCGCATTTAACCCCGACTTTGCCTGGGTTAAATGTGCCAAAGACTATCCCGACGAGGTCGTCAAAATTGTCGAAAAGAATTTTGACGTATATAGCCGAGTCGGGAGGATTCAGAAATTCATTACACAATTTGTGGACATTCGTGTTGTTAGCGCCCAAAATAGCTTTTAGTCTCCGGTTTTATCCAGAAAATAAGCAAAGGTATCGTTATGGGTAAACAGCAGCAGCTGGTCATTCCGAAACAAATTAATACCAAATTATACACCCATGTTCCTCGGCCTGGCTTAAGAAACAGCGCTATCAAATAAGCGAAAAAGAAAATTAAGCCGAAAATTGTATAAAGCGGGCCGACAAACGTAGCAGTAGCTATTCTCTGGCTGTCGCCGGCTAATTCAGCGATTCTTGGATACATGAACCCTAAGCCTATTACAAACAAATATAATACGCACATTAAAATACAA
>JALOBR010000082.1 GCA_023228195.1 Candidatus Omnitrophota bacterium | reverse complement strand
CCGATAAGGGAGATTTTCCGATGCAACCCAGCTGCCGTAGCAACGCCAACTGCCTAGCTTGCCTAAAAAGGCAACGGCTTGTTGCGCTACTTTAGGCCTGTGGCTTTGCGACCCCCGGTTTTCGCCGGGGTTTACCCTTACCGGCAATTTATATATACAATATATTTTTGTTATTTTCAAGTAGGCTTATTCAAGCGGGATTTTCTCCTTATGCTAAGGATTAAAATAGCAGCTATGTAGCTAAGTAAACCGCAAAAGATGGCGACGACCAAATACCCAAGCATAACCGGAAATATCATTTTTAATACCGATATCTTAAATAGCCCTGCGAAAGTAAAATTGTTCAAAAATAATGACCATTTTTCTTTTATATCCTGCCAGTTAGCACCTATTATACTTGAGCCTATTTTTATAGACATTAAAAAAGTAACAAAACTTAACCATGTATTTGTAGCCAAACTGCCAAGCAAGGCTGTTGCGCGGTTTACTCTGGCTAGGGAAGCTAAAAAAACTGCAGCAATCGGGCCTGTCCCAGGGAGTATTCCAGTAAATACACCCAACCCAAAACCTAGGGCAATTTTTTGAGGGGTATCATTAGTCCGAACTAATTTTATATATAGTACGGTTATCAGCCGTTTTAAACGTTGCACATTTATTGAATTTAAAATCTTCATGGGGTATGTTTACGTAGGGCATGTTTACGGAAAACTTTCCTAAAGACTGTTATTAGGATTAAAATATACGCCGGCCATATCCTCTTTCTGGGTAAAATCCTGGACCCAGCCGCAAAGGCCAAGCTCTTCCACTAATTTTACTACCCGGTTATACTCATCTAAATTTATGGTGCGGTTTATCTGAGAAATTAGTTTAGCTTTATAATATGGCTGGTATTGAAACATTATACTGGTTAAACAATCAGGTACATTCTCCTTTATCCAGGAAAGTATTGCCGCCGTCTCTGTGACGTGCCCGGGAATAACCAAATGCCTTATCACAAGGCCGCTCATTAAAACATCTCCGTTAAAAGACGCTTTATTTTTTTGCTTATACATTTCAAGTATTGCTTCTTTATTGTAAATGCTATAATCGGCGGCACTGGAACATTCACAGGCTAACCCTTCCCCTATATATTTCATATCCGGCAGATAAATATCTACTATTCCGGAAAGCTTGGCTATAATTTCCTTTTTCTCATACCCGGAAGTATTATAAACAATTGGTATTTTTAGACCTCTTGAAATAGCAATATGCAATGATTCTAGTATTTGGGGTAAAAAATGCGTAGGGGTGACAAGATTAATATTATGCGCTTTTTCATTCTGAAGCTTAAGCATCATATCAGCCAGATGCTCCGGGCTTTTTAAGCTACCTTCAAGAAAGTGGGAAAATTTATAATTCTGGCAATATATGCACCCAAGATTACAGCCGGAAAAGAATATGGTACCACTCCCCCCTGCTGCGCTTAGGGCGGGCTCCTCTCCCCTATGCAAAAATGCAGTATAAACAACCGGGACAACCCCTGCCTTACAGTACCCACGCTTACCGGCAATACGGTTAACCTTGCAATTTCTGGGGCAGATATCGCAAGCTTTGAGCCTTGGGGTAAGTAGCTTTAGACTTTCTTCAATAAGTTTAATTTTATTTTGCATTACTTTTCAGTTGTTGCCTGTATTTTTCTCTTATGATAACGAAAATTTTCTTATATTCGGGTGTTTTATAGTCAGGATATGTCGTCGGGAAGTCCTGAAAATTTGTATCTTTATAATGCAAAGTTACCTCTTCAAATATTCCGTGGCCTACGTATATACGGTGAGAATAATCCTTTGTGGTTGTAAGCACTAATTTTCCTTCATTAATATAGCCGGGATCTATATTTATGGTACGCTTACCCTCTCGTACTAACTTTTTTTCTGCTTTTATACAAAATAATTTTATCGCCGCAAACTTCTCCGGGTCTCGTAACACTTCAAAAGAAACGAACCGCCGATACAAAGGCCGGCCCATTTCTTCTTCGTAATAATTGGTAAAGCTAAAATTGAAGCATTCACTTGCAAAATCAATTTTACCGAATTTACGTTCGAGTATTTTATACGCTTTAAGGTAGCTATCTTCGTTTGAATAAATAAAACCACAGAAGAATTTAACAGCTAAAGGAAAGAATCTTTTAAGCACTTTTTAAAAGATATTTGAAGGTTTCGATATCGAATTGAGATAAGATACGAGGCATCGACGGTCGGCTTCTTTTATTTCGCTAAAGTATATGCCAAGACAATATGACTGCTTGCCATTATCCTGCACGTGTTCACTTCTAACAACCACTCCCTTGCAGTTTATTTTTTTTACTTTTTTATGATCAGTCTTATTAAGCGGCACAAGCAAAACTATATCAAGCTTTGTCATTGGCGCGATAGCTTTATTTACTGCGCAATATGCGCCGCTTGCGCTTATATTTTTAGTTTCTGTTACCAGATCGCAGTCCGCTGCGCAAAGTTTTAAAGGAAGGCTGCCTTCTATGCGGGGATAACTTCTTTTTTCACTCATTAAGCTTTAGCGGCTTGTTTTTTGAGGTGCTCTTTAAAGCAGTTTTTATTACAGAAATAAGCATTATTCCTGTAATACCATTTAACTCTTTTTAAAGATTTATTGCACGCAACACAATTTTTTCTTTTTTCTTCGCTTTTTGCCATAATTAGCCTACCGATGTCCTGATGGACTACTTTACTATTGAATTAAGATATTTTTTACTTTCTTCAGCTATTTCCACAAATTCTAAACCCGCGGAATACCTGTCAGAAACCCTTTCTTTATTGCACCAAACGACTTTTGCTTTCATGCCTAAAACCTTGTCTATAAGATTTATGTTTAGCTTAAGGCAATGATTCTTAGATAAAAATTCATCGCTGAGTATACGCACCCCGCCTACGCTTAGATCCTTACTAACCGTATAAAAATACTCTTTTCCGGGAAGGACATTACATTCTATCGGAAAGGAAATAGGACTACGTGAATTTATTCTCTTTTCGTCTATCATAAATTGTTATAATATAACATAATTTCAGGTATTTGTCAAATAAAGGCTCCATATTCCTTGAGCGTTTTGCTTATCAAGCCCTCAGGAATTCCATCAACGACCTTAACCTTACCGATTGCCTCAAGTAGCACCATCCTGAACCGGCCAGAAACGTTCTTTTTATCATAACTCATTGTTTTATAGATGGCCTTAAGATCATATTTGCATTTAACGGGAAGCTCAAATTTTTTAAGTAAATCGCGAATCTGATAAATTTCATTCATACCGCATGACCCTGCTTTTTTTGACAGAAAAGCCGCGTAAAGCATACCCAAGCTTACTGCCTCGCCGTGCGAAACTTTCTTGTATTTTGAGGCTGCTTCAAGTGCATGCGCAAAAGTATGACCGAAGTTAAGTATGGTTCGTATAGATTTTTTTTCTGTCTCATCCGCCTCTACTATTTTTGCTTTTATGCCGGCGCAAGTATCGATGACTTTTGATATTGACGAAGGCTTCAAGGAAAGAATTTCCCGGTAATTTATTACCAGAAAGCTGAAGAATGCGCTGGATTTAATAACTGCGTATTTCACGGCCTCAGCAAGACCCTCTGAGATTTGTTTCTTTTTTAAAGTATTTAAAAAACCGGGGTCGACGAATACGGCTTTTGGCTGGTAAAATGCGCCTAATATATTTTTGGCCTCTTTAAGGTCGATTGCGGTTTTACCGCCTATGCTTGCATCAATTTGAGCAAGCAATGTAGTTGGAACCTGCACATAAGGGATTCCCCGTTTATATACCGAGGAAGCGAACCCTCCCACATCCCCTACCGTACCTCCGCCCATGCAAACTATAAAAACTTTTCTATTTAATTTATCCAGCTTTATTATTCCCTGTATTATTTTAAACAAACTTGCCTGTGTCTTTGCCGTCTCTCCGTCAGGAAGAACAATTATGCTATGCGGGAATTTAGCGAAGGATTTTTCTATTTTATTTTTGTAAAAAGTAAAAACGCTGCGCGAGGCAAGGATTATTGCGAAATTTCCGAGATTAAACTCTTTTATGTGAGACCCGACGCTCTCAAGCAGATTTTGTTTTATGTATACATTATACGAATTTTTAGATAAATTAATTTTTATAACTTTCATATCGCAGCCTTTATGTTTAATAACGAAAAAGTATAACTTACTGTCGGCAGTAGAAACCATCTGAAAAAGCCTATCATAATCAACAAAATTAAAGCAAACGACCCAATTGTTTCCATTTTAAGATACGAATAAGAAAGTTTATAAGGAAGCAAGGCGCTTAAAACCCTGGAACCATCCAGGGGCGGTATGGGCACAAGGTTAAAAATACCCAAAATCAGGTTAATCAGTATCCCCTCTATAATTATTTCCGGGATAAACATGTAATTCGAAACTTTAAGCAGCCCCGTTAATAAAAGCGCTATGAGGAAATTAACCGCCGGCCCCGCTAAACCTACCCAGAGCATGTCTCTTTTTGGATTTTTGAAGTGATATGGATTAATAGGAACAGGCTTTGCGTATCCAAAAGCAACCCTCCCGCCGCTTAACGCAATCAAAAGAACAGGAAGTATTATTGTTCCAAAGATATCTATGTGCGTAAGCGGGTTAAGACTGAGGCGGCCGCTTGCCTTGGGAGTTGGATCTCCTAATTTTGTTGCGACAAAGCCGTGTGAATATTCGTGCAGCGTTATAGACATAAATATTATCACGCAGATAGAAAAGAAATTTAAAATATCAACGGGCTGGATCATCTTGCAAAAACTAATTTATCCACAATTATATAAGAACATGAACCCTTTGCCATTACGCCTTCTATCTTTACTTTTTTATTCACATACTTGGTTTTTCCTTTTGTAAGTATGTTTAAAAGATACTCTTCTTCCGAAGTCTTTAATACATAATTAGCTTCGCAATCTACATCGTTAGATGGGAACAACGTGCCTTCAAGATTAACCACTTTTTCGCGTTTTTCTAAAAAGTTTTTATTTACCCAACCATAAATATGCGGATAGCCCCTTAATTCAAACCAATCATTTTTCTTTCCTCTAAGAAAAAATACCGTTCCTTTTTCTGCCTGGCCCATTACATAAGAAGACATACTGGGGCTACTGCGCAAATTTAAAGTAGAAGCGATAACTTCAACCTTATTACTGTCTATTTCTTTTAAAAATTCTGCTGCAGCATACGCGGAAAAACGTTTAGGAAGCATTATCTTGCACCATTCAAATCTCTCATCTACTATAGTAACTCTTTCGCCACGTTTTAGAAACCCTACAGAAGGAGCCATAGCAGTTGCATCAACTCGTACATTTATCCTATCTTTGGTTAAAATAGCTTCATCAGCACCGTAACATACGACATTGTTCGCTAAAAAGAAAAACCCCGTTAGAACAAAGCCAATTACAAATTTTACCTTTTCTAACGGGGTAATCATTTTACTGTTTTGTAGGCTGCTTTGCAGCCTGTTTTGCGCCGGCAGCTTCTGCAGCAGGAGCAGCAGCTTCTGCTGGCTTTTCTTCTTTTGCTTTTTCTTTCTTATCTGCCTTGACTTTTACAACTTTTATCTTGGGCAATCCCGATACTTTATCGCCCTCTTTCCACGCGCCTCTTTCCTTGAGCCATTTAAGGCGCTCGGTGCGTTTCATTACTGAACGCGCCGATGATAATCTCTCAGCTCGCTTCAAAGATGAATGTAAACCCATCACAACCTCCTTAATACACAATCTTTATAGTTTTTTTTAAGTAAACCCATATTCTTTTGAGCCTCTGCAATGGTTTTAAAAGTCCCCGCGTATAAAACAATAAAGGCGCCCTTCTTTGCCGTAAAAGATGGAAACCCCCTGTCTTTTAATCTTTTCGCTTCGGCATCGGCAAAACTCTCTTTATTGTAACTTGCCAATTGTATGTAATAGCCCTCTTTAGCATTAGCAGCCCCCTGGGAAGCCTCTATTTTTTTATCCGTGATTTGCACATTCTTTACTGCTTGAATCTGGCGAGTTTCTCCTCCTATAACAGGCTTGGCAATTGCGATATTCTGCTGTCTTACAGGTGTTTTGTTCTGGGCCACAATTGGCATTTTCTGCTTTAACGCGTTTTCCGAAAACTCAACCGTATCATCACTTGCCATGGAAATCTTTCTTCCTTTTTCTACCCCCAGAGAAAAAGCTAGGATAAAAAGCAGGAAAACCACAACCCCGGATAAAATAAAAGTATCTAGAGGTACTACAATTAACCGGCGCTTGAGCTTTGAATTCGACTCATCGCCGGCACCAAAAAGCTTTAATTGCTCTCCACGCATAAGGCTTTATTATAAGATTTACAGGAAGGAACGCAAGTATTTTCTAATGTCTTTCCTTTTAAGGATTTTCAGTAAAATTTCAACTATTTGCGGGTCAAATTGCTTACCCATTTGA
>JALOBR010000081.1 GCA_023228195.1 Candidatus Omnitrophota bacterium | reverse complement strand
CCAGATCGTATTCGTCAGATTTACCTATACCGATTTTTAAACGGACAATATCGTTGGTACCCAAATTATCAATAATCGATGCCATACCTTTATGTCCGCCGCTTGAACCGGTTTTCCTAATTCTTAAGGTACCCAGAGATAAATCAGCATCATCATAAACCACAAGCAAATCATGGGGCCGCACGCAATATTTTGAGATAATCTTTTTAACACAAAGGCCGGAATTATTCATGAAAGTAGATGGTTTTAGCAAAATAGCGGTGTCTTCTCCTGCCTTTATCCTGGCTATCCAGCCATTTGCCAGAAAACCTTTCTTAAAGGCAGAATTTTTCCTGTCAGCTATCTCGTCTGCGACCATAAAACCGACATTGTGGCGGTTATTTTTGTATTTTACGCCCGGATTGCCTAGTCCTACGATAATCTTCATTTTCTAATATTAATTGCACTGATTATACATTGATTTCACTGAAAAAGCATTCATCCCACGGGCTATCCCAGCGGGGATGGCCCTTCCTGATACCTTGTTAAGGAAGGGGCCTAAATCCTGGGGATTTCTGCGAAGAATTAAAAACACTTATAATTAAGCTTCCAGTCAGCGTAATCATTCTTGAAATCAGCGGCACTATTTTCAAAGATCTCTACGGGCTGCAATTTATTTCTTTCCCTTTCCGGAATCTTTTCCTTTAGTTTCTTCTTTAGGTTTAGCCTCTTCTTTAGGTTTTCCTTCTTCTTTACCTTTCGCTCCCTCTTCTTTGCCTTCCTCACCCTCAGGAACCTCTTTCTTCTCTTTTATAACCTCAGGGCCAGTAGGCGCAGCTTCTTCCGCCGTAGTAGCGACAACTTCTTCTACCTTTTCTACTACTGTAGCGATTGTTTCCTCGGGATGATTTACAACTTTAAGATTATCGGCTAATTTTATATCTTTTACGTGAACAGAATTGCCAATTCCAAGATGAGACACTTCTACCTCGATTTTTTCCGGAATATCCAAAGGCAACGCTTCTATGACAAGCTGCCATAATATTTGCTCCAAGATACCTTCGTCTTTTAAACCCTTTGGTTCACCCCTTAAAACGACCGGTACATTTACCTTTATTTTTTCTTCAAGAGAAACTCTTATAAAATCAATATGTATAATTGCTTCGGTTAAGGGATTATATTGAACGTCCTTTATCAGCACTGAAAAATTTTCTTTTTTCTGCGCATCTGTAAGCTCCAGATCAATTACCGCGCTTTGAGAAAAATGTATCGAATTAAGCGTTTTTAAGCCTGCCTTCTGAACCTGCACGGCTACATTGGCCCCTCTTCCATAAACAATAGCCGGGACATTTCCTTTAAATCTTACTTTTTTTGCTGTTTCTTTACCGGTTTTCTCTCTTAAAATTGCTTCAATTTTTATCCTTTCCATCTTACCCCCTTAAATCCGCATTAGCGCCTTATCGAATCGAAAAGCACGCTTATCGACCGTTCGAAGTGTATGCGTTTTATTGCTTCCGCAAAAAGCTTGTTTACGGAAACTATTTTTATTTTTTTGCTCTTCTTTTCCTCACCCAGAGGAATAGAGTCTGTGATGACAAGATAATCTATGTCAGAGCTTTCCAGCTTTTCTACGGCATTTGCCGATAAAATTCCGTGGGATATAGCAGCGAATATCTTTCTTGCTCCGGCGCGCCTAAGCGCCCCGGCCGCTTCAACCAGAGAACTGCCGGTTGCAATTATGTCATCAACTATTATTACATTTTTGCCTTCAACCTCTCCCAATATGTGCATGACTTCGGTTGCGTCCGGGCTGTTTCTTCTTTTATCCACTATGGCAAGCCCCGCGCGAAATTTTTTCGCATAAGCCCGTGCCATTTTTATTCCTCCGACATCAGGAGAAACTATTACCAGGTTATTCATGCCAATTTTTTTAAAATAATCCACAAAAACATCTATCGCAAAAATATGGTCCACAGGGATATCAAAAAACCCCTGTATTTGTCCTGCATGCAAGTCTAAAGCAAGCACCCTGTTTGCGCCTGCAATAGTCAGTAGATTGGCAATCAGTTTTGCCGTTATCGGAACTCGAGGCTGGTCTTTTCTGTCCTGTCGCGCGTAACCGAAATAAGGCATTACCGCGGTAATGCGGTTTGCGGACGCGCGTTTTAGCGCATCTATCATTATCAGTAATTCCATTATATTTTCATCCACGGGCGGACAAGTTGACTGAATAACAAAAACATCCTTGCCCCTCACGTTTTCTTCTATTTTTATACGGATTTCTCCGTCACTAAAACGGGAGATTAAGCTTCTGCCCATCTTAAGCTTAAGATCCTTGCAGATTCTTGAAGCTAGCCCACTGTTCGAGTTTCCGCTGAAAACAATCATTTTATCCATAGTCAATCCTTAGTTCTATTTTGCTATTTTTTTCAAAAACTTTGCAGGAACACCCACTACTACTGTTTTTGGTTTGACACTTTTGCGCACAACGCTTCCCGCCCCGGTTACAGCGTCATTACCTATATTAAGCGGCGCAACCAAAACGCTGTCAGAACCTATAAAAGCGTTATTTCCTATTACGGTTTTGTTCTTATTTTTACCGTCATAATTCGCAACAACAGTGCCCGCGCCTATATTTACGTTTGTTCCTATTGTTGCGTCGCCAATGTAACTAAAATGCCTGATTCGTGAGGTTTTTCCTACCTTAGAGCGGCAGATTTCAACAAAATTTCCGAGCCCAACGCCGTCATCAATGCGTGTGCCTTCTCTTAGGTGAATAAACGGCCCAAGGCGACAATGACTGCCAATTATAACATCCTTTTCTATAAAGGTAAAGGGGTAAATTAAAGTATTTTTGCCTATTCTTACGTTATCCCGGATAAATGTAGTTTGAGGGTCAATGATGTTTACACCTCTCTCCATAAACCCTTCAACCGCACGGGCGTTTAAAATCTTTTCCGCGATAGCTAATTCACGCCGGCTGTTTATACCCAGAATTTCCTCATTATTGCCTAAAAGATAGGAACCTACGGAAATATCGTTTCGATAAAGGATTTCTATTATATCGGTGAAGAAATATTCCTTCTTTTTTCCATTTTTTCTGATTTCGTTGATATTATCAAGAAGAGCGAATTTACTAAAAGCATATATGCCGCTATTAACCTCGCGCAGGTTATACTTACCAGAAAGGTATTTTGCCAGATCTTGTTTTTCACAAATAGCTTGGATATTACCGTTATCATCCCTTATGATTCTACCTAAATCATTCTCAGTTTCAACTGAAGCTGACATTACCACGCACTGAGCATTTTGTTTTTTGTAAGCTAAAATAAATGAAGAAATTGTTTCTTTAGTTACGAGCGGCGCATCCGCGCAAAGGATTAAAACATTGTCATGTTTTACCTTGCCCTGCGCGCATTTAACTGCATCGGCGGTCCCCTCTAATTTATACTGACGGACAAAATTGATACCCTTAAAATTATTTTTTACGTACGTTTCAACCAAAGATGACTTGTAGCCGGTTACAACTATTATTTGTTTTACGGCTTTTACTTTTTTTAGCTGCGTAAGAACATGGCCGATTAGCGGTTTACCTCTAAGTTCATGAAGAACCTTTGGGAGTTCGGATTTCATCCTAACTCCTTTTCCTGCGGCTAAAACTATCGCGGTAAAATCTTTCATTATTGCCTGCTTTTTCTTATTTCAGTTTTTGACACGTAACCAGCCTGTAATACTTAAAAACACAAAAATAAAAAAACTTAAAGCTGCCCGGTGTGTCCCCTTCGGGGATAATTCGGCTAAAATTTTTTTTGCCCACAGCTCTAAAAAATTAAGCCTCATTAGACTCACTCCTCGCCCCGACACAATCGGGGCTGAGGCGCGTTACCTCACCATTGAATGCTTCGCCTTCATAAGTGGCTCTCGCCAACCAGGCTTCAAACAATATTTTTCACCCCGAAGGGGTGAAAAATATTGGCTGCCCGGTGTGGACTCGAACCACAAAAAACAGACCCAAATTCTGCTGTGTTACCAATTACACTACCGGGCAATCGTAGTCGTTAAGTGAATTCCTCAGAATCAGCCGTAAAGATCTTTTACCTTTCGTAGTCTTAAAATATTTCTCGCGCCTTAAAGCATCTAGACGAGAAACAAAATATTCACAAAATATCAATTTAAATCCTGGGAATCTGGCTGTTGTCCAAGTATTTCCCCGTTCATGCTCAGTTATCCTTCTATGTAAATTTTCAGTATAGCCGATATAGAATCGTTTAGTTTTATTGCTATATAGTATATAAACACAGTGCATATTTTGACCCAACCCTATACCAGAACTCGCTTCGCTCGCACGGTATAGGGTTGCCGTGAACCGTGCTTTGCTCTGGTTCACGGCAAATTCTGCTGTGTTACCAATTACACTACCGGGCAATCTGTAAAAATAAAAAGGCTGAGGTTAAGGTTGAAAATATAATAAATCGTTTTTTAATTAGCCTTAACCTTAGCCTTGGCCTTAACCTTTTCCTAGCTTTGTATTTCCGGGCTTTCTTCTCTTATTTCTTCTCTTGTTTCTTCTCTTGGTCCTAATGTTTTTTCGCTTTGGTAAGCATCTAAAACTTTGTTTTGAAGATAATCACGAAACTCCTGATTTATAGGATGCGCGAGGTCCTGATGCGTTGTTTGCCGGCTCGCTCCTAAATCCTTCGGAGGGGGAGGTAATTGAACGCCGCAATGATTACAGTAATGACTACCCATGTCTACTTTCTTACCGCATCGCGGGCAAAATTGCTTTGCTTTTCTGGCCGGCATAGCCACGAATAAACCGCTATTACCTTCTACGACCTTGATATTCTTTACAACAAAAGAGTCATCAAATGTGACCGTTGCATAGGCCTTAAGACGCTTGCCTTCATTTTCTCTGAGTGAAATTCTGACTTCTGTAATTTCCATGAGCTTACCTCCTTTAACCCAAGCTCTGCTCCGACAATAACTCGGAACAAACAAAGCAAAATCTGCCCTTACGCAGTTCTTACTGCCTCGCGCCTCACGAGGCGATTACACACAATTAACAACTGCGTAATCGGTTAAAGAAATATACAAATTAAAGCCCGCGCGATTTGTATATTTCTTTAGTAGCACAAATTTGCTTTGCCCGTGGCTGTTAGTAATAACTAAGTTTAAAGAACAATTACTTATTTATAAGAAATTGTTTTAAACATGCTTGGGTTAAAATGTCTGAGCATGGAAAATGAACCAGCTTTTCGGCAAAATGTTTTCTACTTTTTTGTGTAAATAGTTTTCACAAAGCGTATACATCGCACTGCCGCTACCGGTCACTCTAGAAAAAATTCCATTTTTTAAAAGCTCACCCTTGGCTGCAGACAACTCCATACAAAGACAAAGAGCAACGTTCTCTAACGCATTAAAAATGTTGTTTTTTATTAAATGGCAATCACCCTTCTTCAATGCGTGAGCCAGCATATTAACATTATTAAGAAATTTTGTCAATTTAGCTCTATAGCTGCCATACACCTTCTTCGTGGCAAGGCTTGAGCCTGGCCAAATGATTGTATGTGTAAGGGTTTTTCCTTCTATAGGCAATACTTTTTCTCCCCTACCGCCGATTATCGCGAACCGGCTTTGCGAAAGGAAAAAATTAACATCACTTCCCATGTAACTGCCTAATTCGTACAAGGTGTTTTTATTAAGACTTAGCCCGCAAAGCTCATCTATCGCAAGTATCGTTAATGCAGCGTTAGAAGAACCTCCTCCAAGGCCTGAACCAATAGGGATTCTTTTTAAAAGACCGATATCGAAGCCATGTTTAATTTTATATTTTTCTTTCAGCAGCTTTGCGGCTTTAACGCAGAGATTTTCGCTGTTGGCGAGTTCCTTTTTATTGCAGAAAATTTTTATATCGTTATGTTTTGCTATTGTGATGGTTAATTCGTCAAAAAGAGAAATTCGCTCTGCAATGCTTTCGATTTTATGATAGCCGGAAGAATATTTACCCAGAACATTAAGGTAAAGGTTTATTTTGGCGGGACTACGAACCTTTATTCTACTTCCGTAAAAATTCTTCGCATTTTTTTGCGATACAATTAGCCGAGAGTCCATAGCATTCCATAAGTTCTTTAGGTGAACCTGATTGGCCGAATCTGTCTTCAACTCCGATTCGTTCAACCAAAACAGGATAGTCGTGAGACAATGTTTCACATACCGCAGAATACAGTCCGCCGGTTACCTGATGTTCTTCGCAGACAATGATTTTTTCATATTTTTTAGCGATATCAATTATTAAAGTTTTATCTAACGGTTTTATAGTGGGAATGTTAAATACCGCGGCGTCTATTTTTTTATCAGTAAGCGCAGTCGCTGCGGACAAAGCTTCATTAACCATAACGCCACAGGCAATTAAAGCTATACCCTTTCCTTCCCTGCAGACATAGCCTTTTCCCAGAACAAAATCTTTTTTGTTTTCAATAGATGGCACTTTT
>JALOBR010000080.1 GCA_023228195.1 Candidatus Omnitrophota bacterium | reverse complement strand
CTTCAACGCGCGCCTTCTTTTCCTTCATTTCTGTTTCAGTTGCGGCACCAACGTTAATAACGGCTACTCCACCTGCAAGCTTAGCAAGGCGTTCCTGTAATTTCTCTTTGTCGTAATCGGAATCTGTCTGTTCAATCTGCTTTTTAATCTGGGAAATTCTTCCCTGGATATTTTGAGACTTTCCTGCGCCTTCGACTATCGTTGTATTCTCCTTATCTATCCTTACTCTTTTTGCGCGGCCCAGCTCCTCAAGCTCAATGCTGTCCAACTTTCTACCTAATTCCTCTGTTATTGCCTCTCCGCCCGTAAGCATTGCTATATCTTCAAGCATTGCTTTACGCCTGTCTCCGTAACCCGGAGCTTTTACTGCTGCGCAATTAAGAATTCCTCTCATTTTATTAACAACCAGCGTTGCCAAAGCTTCACCTTCAATATCTTCGGCAATTATAAGGAAAGGCTTTCCTGCGCGGGCGATTTTCTCTAAAAGAGGAAGCATATCTTTAATGTTGGAAATCTTTTTTTCATAAATCAAGATGTAAGGCTCCTCAAGCGAGCACTCCATTTTTTCTGCATCGGTAACAAAATACGGGGAAAGATAACCTTGATCAAATTGCATTCCTTCAACTACTTCAAGAGTGGTAGCCATGGATTTTGCCTCTTCAACGGTAATTACTCCGTCTTTTCCAACCTTATCCATAGCATCGGCTATCAATTCACCGATTTTTACTTCTCCGTTAGCAGCAATTGTTGCAACCTGGGCAATCTCTTTTTTATCTTTAACCGGTTTTGAAATTTTCTTAAGTTCATCCAAGACTATTTGGACTGCCTTATCGATTCCTCTTTTAAGCGCCATAGGGTTTGCGCCTGCAGCAACATTCTTAAGACCTTCCTTAAAAATCGCTTCTGCCAGAACAGTTGCTGTAGTTGTTCCGTCACCTGCTGTATCAGAAGTTTTTTCGGCAACTTCTTTTATGAGTTGCGCTCCTATATTTTCATAAGGATCTTCCAGGTCTATCTCTTTCGCAACAGTAACGCCGTCTTTGGTTATTGTAGGAGAACCAAATTTCTTATCGATAACTACGTTTCTCCCTTTTGGGCCCAAGGTAACTTTTACTGCTCTCGCTAATACCTCAGCACCCCTTAGGATCGCCCTTCTAGCTTCTTCGTTAAATATTAATTGCTTAGCCATTTTTTATTTCACCTCCAATTTATGCAACTATAGCTAAAATATCCTCTTCTCTTACTATTAAATACTCTTCACCATCTACCGTTATTTCTGTACCGGAATATTTTCCGTAAAGAACGACATCGCCGACCTTTACATTAAGAGCAATTATTTTACCGTCATCGGTTTTTTTACCGGTGCCTACGGCGACAACTTTGCCTTCCTGCGGCTTTTCCTTTGCTGTATCAGGAATCACAATACCGCCCCTGCTTTGCTCTTTAGACTCTGATGCCTGGATAACTACTCTGTCTCCCAATGGTTTAATCTTCATACGAACACCTCCTTTAAAGATAACCCGATGTAACTTCGGGGTTCAAGCTTAAGATGTGTGACTTCTGTTTACAAATTACTTAAGTCGCATCTTTGCTTAGTTAGCAATCTAACACTTAGAGTGCTAAAGTATTTTATTTAAAGAACAAAACTTGTCAAGCATTTTTTAATGAAGCAGCAACTTTTTGAGCCACTATTAGTGGCGTAGAAAAGTTGCGTAGCTGAATTAATCCGCCGAGTGTGGCAAAATTATAGAAGAGAATTTTGCCACGCTTTTTACGAGGCGGGATTATGGGAATAGCAGCTCAACGAATTAACGGATGGATTCTGCGGCAAGCAGACTCAAACCTTTCATAACCAGGAACTGATCAAAAATTATGGGGCTTTTTAGGCTTTGCAGGATGAATTTAGCGTCTCCTCCGGTAATTATCACCTTAGTATTGTTTTTGATTTTCAGAATCTTTTTATATTTTTCTATTAACGAATCTATCATAAGAGAAAAACCTTCTTCTATGCCTTTGTTGATACTATCCGGCGTATCCCTGGGAATCGCCATTTTGACAAAACGCAATTTTATTTTTTTTGGCAAAAGCGCGCAGGAAGATAAAACTCTTAATGTAGAGCCTAACCCTGGCAGAATAAGGCCGCCTTCGTAATCTCCTTCTCTTGATAAGATATCGAATGTTATGGCGGTTCCAAAATCAACCACAATTCTCACGTCTTTATATATTTTTTTTGCCGCGTATGCCGCCACAAGCCTATCCATTCCAATATGCCTTTCGTTATATGATGATTTAATGGGTACCTTTATTTTTTGGCCTATTATATAAAGATTTACAGCGAGTTCATTGCTTACCTTCTTTAGCAGTGCGGTCACGCGGGGTACGACAGAACAAACAACAATATTTTCCTGCTTATTCTTAGAAAATATTTCTTTAATGCCTGCTGCGCTTGCTTCTGTGGTGGGTATTCTTTTTGTTTTAATAGCCGCGCCCTTATCATCTACCCACATAAAATTTAAACTCGTATTGCCTACATCTATCACTATCATACAAAATGCACGACCTCCTCGGTTTCTTTTTTCTTATTAAATATTTCTACAATCTCCGTAACGCTGCCTCCATGCTGGTAATCTAAAACTTCTTCAAGGAGAATATTGATTTTACCTTTTTTGAAATCAGCATACATGCTTATCATTTCCTTGATCAGTTTAGTAAAAATTTCTTCCGTATCATATCTTTGTTTTGTCTCCAGCAATAATGACGTAGCCATCCCGGGAAGCTCCTGTTTTTGAGAATTAACATTGATGCCTATTCCGACAATAGCGAAATTAAGCGACTTTCCTGTTGTCTTTGCCTCAACAAGGATACCCGCCACCTTTTTTCCATTTATAATTATATCATTTGGAAGCTTTATTTTTACTTCACTTTTGTTTTCTTCTCTATTCTTCTTGTGCCCCTTATGCGTTAAGTCCAGTATATTTTTCAACAACCTTGCCACTGCCAAAGCTGAAATTAAAGGCAAATAATATATTTCTTCCAGGCTATTTTTCGGCTTAAGTAAAAAAGAGACATAAACACCGCAATCAGGAGCAGACATCCAGGATTTGCCCATTCTGCCCTTGCCGGAGCTTTGGCTCCTGGCGCGCACAACCGTAATTTCCTTGGCACCTGAAAGGGCGATTCTAGAGGCGTAATTATTCGTAGAATCCACAGTATCAAGTTTTATTATTTTGATATACATTTTATTTTCAGATAATAAATGTCGAACAGCAGCCATGCAGATAAACTTTTTAGTCCATTGATTTTATATCTGCCATCTACTCAACAGGCTGAAAGCCTGTTAGACTGCTATCTATTTCTTTAGTGCTTCTTTTAATTCTTTTATTCTATCACGAATACGCGCTGCTTTTTCAAATTGTAAATTCTTGGCGGCAATAGACATTTCCTTTTCAAGCTCATCTATAGCCTGACGCACTTCAAGCTCATCTTCGTTCAATTCCAGCCTATCGCGTATTTTTTCCTCTTCATTTATATATATTTCTATTCCTTCCTTAATTGCTTTATTGATACTCTTAGGAGTAATGTTATTTTTGAGATTATGCTCAAGCTGCACGCCTCTTCGCCTGTTACTTTCAGAAATAGCCTGCCGCATAGAATGAGTTATTGTATCTGAATACATCACCACAAGCCCGTTTATATTGCGCGCACAACGGCCCGCAACCTGTATGAGCGATGTGGTTGAGCGAAGAAAACCCTCCTTGTCCGCATCCAATATGGCGACTAATGACACTTCCGGCAAATCCAACCCCTCCCGTAGCAGGTTTATGCCCACAAGAGTATCTATTTTTTTCATTCGTAATTCTTTCAAAATCTTTACCCTTTCCAAAGTATCTATATCCGAATGTATATACGCCACGCTTAAACCTGCTTCTTTTAAGTACTGGGTTAGCTCTTCGGCCATTCTCTTGGTAAGAGTCGTAACCAGCGTGCGCTCTTTGCTTTTTGTTCTTTTTTTAATCTCTTCGATTAAATCATCAATCTGATTTTTTGTAGGCCGGACTTCTATCCGAGGATCCACCAGCCCAGTTGGCCTTATTATCTGCTCAACTATTTCGCCAGCGGATAATTTTACCTCAAACTGCGAAGGGGTCGCCGAAATAAATATTACCTGTTTTGTAAAATCCATAAATTCATCGAATTTAAGCGGCCTGTTGTCAAGACAGGAAGGGAGTCTAAAGCCGTATTCTACGAGTGTTTCTTTCCTCGATTTATCTCCTTCATACATCCCTTTTATCTGGGGAATAGTTACATGGCTTTCATCGATGACCATAAGGAAATCTTCGGGAAAATAATCCATAAGGCAATATGGCCGGGAACCTGATGGCCGGCCAGAAAGATGCCGCGAATAATTCTCGATACCGTGGCAATAGCCCATCTCTTTTAGCATCTCCATATCATACAAAGTGCGGCTCTTTAATCTCTCTGCTTCAAGTATTTTTCCATTTTTCTTTAAAAAATTAAGGTGGCCTTCAAGCTCCAGGTTAATAGTTGAAAGAGCGTTCTTTATTTTATCTTCAGCCATTATGAAATGCTTGGCAGGATAAAGACTTACTTTGTCTAGGTCGGAGATTTTTTTTCCGGTTAACGGGTCAAATTCATAAATCTTCTCAATCGTATCCGAAAAAAAATCTATTCGTAGCGCCAGCTCCTTGTAAGCCGGGAAAATATCCAGGGTATCTCCCTTAACTCTAAAGGTTGCGCGTTTAAAATCAAAATCATTCCTCTCGTACTGCAGACTAACCAACTTTTTAAGGAAAAAATCAAGGGATGCACTGTCACCTTTTTTTACATAAAGCGTAAGATCTTGGTAATCTTCAGGGGAACCTAAATTGTAAATGCAAGACACGGACGCAACCACTATACAATCGCGGCGTGACATAAGAGAGCTTGTCGCAGAAAGCCTAAGCCGGTCAAGTTTTTCATTTATCGCAGCGTCTTTCTCGATATAAGTATCTGTTTGAGGGATATAACTTTCCGGCTGATAGTAATCGTAATAACTTACAAAATATTCAACTGCGTTATTTGGAAAAAACTCTTTGAATTCTGCGTAAAGCTGGCTGGCTAAAGTTTTATTATGTGAAATTACAAGTACGGGCCGGTTAAGCTTTTCAATGCTGCATGCAAGAGTAAAAGTTTTTCCTGAACCGGTTACGCCAAGCAGAGTCTGGAAACGCTTGCCTTGCGTAGCCCCATCAACAAGGCTTTTTATGGCTCGCGGCTGATCTCCGGTAGGGCTAAAACTACTTACTAATTTAAACTTATCCATATTTATACACAGATAGCCATAGATAAGAAATCACAGATAATATCTGCGCTTATCCGTCCCGTTTCCTATCCACCAGGATGCCTGCTGGGCTATATATAATTATTAGGGCCTTCCTTAATAATGTATCAGGAAGCCCTACCCCTGTGGGTTAAGTTGCGGGACGTCCCGAGCCTTATATGGTTATTACGGGTAACGGGGCTGTGATTTTCAATCTGTGTTCATCTGTGCTGTATTACTTCTAAAGAGAAATCTACCGCTTTTGGTGAGTGAGTAAGGCTTCCTATTGAAATAAAATCTACGCCGCTTTTGGCTATTTGTCTTACATTTTCCAATCGCACGCCTCCGGAAGCCTCAAGTTTTACATGCGTAAAATTTTTGTCTCTAAATTTTACAGCCTTGCGCATGTTTTTGATATCAAAATTATCCAACATTACAACGTCAGGCTTATATTTTATTATGGCCTTGAAATCTTCCAAAGTCTCTACTTCTATCTCTACTTTTACGGAAGGAAGGGTCCGGACATAAGAAAGGCATTTTGCCATCTTTACGGCATCCAGCCTGTTATTTCGCATAAATTTTCCCGCTCTTAAGTGATTGTCTTTTATCAGAATGGCTTCCCCCAGGCTTTTACGATGGTTAAACCCGCCGCCCATCCTTACTGCATATTTTTCGAGAATCCTTAAATTCGGGGTCGTCTTACGAGTATCCAATATCTTTGCTTTTGTACCGCGGCATTTATCAACAAACTCTTTTGTTGTTGTGGCTATGCCTGAAAACAGCGAAAGAAAATTAAGGGCGACGCGTTCCGCAGAAAGCACGACCCTGGCGTCGCCTTTTATGGAAGCGATTCGCTGATTCCGCCTAAAAGCATCTCCGTCTTTCTTAAAAGCTTTAAAGAGCACCTTTTTGTACCTCTCCTTAAAGACGGCTCTCGCTATATCCATACCGCAAAGCACTCCTTTTTCTTTCGCAATGATTACCGCTTCTGTTTTGAAATGATACGGTATGGTAAAAAGAGTAGTTATATCTTCATGCCCGATATCTTCCTGCAAAGCCTTTTTAATGATAAAACGTACTTCCCTATCTAAACGCATTTTTAAGCTCCTTTAAGCGGTTTAACTGTAGCTCAATTTCTCTGAATTTATTTTTTTCCTCTTCAACGGTCTCTTGCGGGGCGTTCTTTAGAAAATTTTCGTTGTTGAGCCTGCCGGCCATTTTACTGCGCACGTTATCTAGGTTATTTATTTTTTTA
>JALOBR010000079.1 GCA_023228195.1 Candidatus Omnitrophota bacterium | reverse complement strand
GTCCTGTGCCTATAAGTATATAATTTACGGATGGGTAGCTAATCGCAGTGACGGCACCGTTGAGCTTGATGTAGAAGGAACGATTTTAGATTTAGATAATTTCTTGAAAGAGCTCAAAGAAGAATTTAAAACGCACATCAAAGATATTCAAATAAAAGAGCTACCTTACAGCGGGGAATACGCCGATTTTCAGATAAAATTTTATTAATTTATTTTTTAATCTTTTGCTCCCTGCGGGGAAGGCTTCGCTTGATGAAAGCACCAACTTCGTTCTCTTTGGTTTAAACATATGCGTTACGGTATTTTTTCTGATATACACAGCAATATTGAAGCGTTTACCGTGGCCATAGATTATTATAAAAAAGAAAAAATAGATACTTTTATATTTTTGGGCGATATAATTGGTTATGGTGCAAATCCGAAAGAGGCAATTTCCTTATTGCGCGCGCTAAATCCAATTTGCATAGCCGGCAATCACGATTGGGGAGTGATTGACAAATTGTCCGCAGATTGTTTTAATGAATATGCAAGAGAGGCAATTATCTGGACAAAAGCACAACTTTTGCAGGAATCTGACTATTTACGAAAATTTCCACTTACTTATCAAAGCGAAAATTTCTTGTGTTGCCACGGTAGTTTAAATAGCCCAAAGGATTTCAATTATATCCGGGGCATCAATGATGCTAGAGAAAATTTCGAATCGCTTAAAACCAGAATTTTGTTTGTAGGACATTCGCATCGCTCTCAGATATATTACAAAAATATAAACGGCATTTTTTTTCACCCTGAAGCAAGTATCTATATAAAAGCAGACGAAAAATATATTATAAATGTAGGCTCTATCGGCCAACCCAGAGACAGAGACAGCAGGCTTTCTCTTTGTGTTTATGACAGCGGGAAAGGCACAGTAAGTATTAGGCGCCTAAAATATGACGTCCAACTTGCGGCAGAAAAAATTACAATGGCCGGGCTGCCTCAAATACTCGCTTCAAGGCTTTTTGTGGGATACTAAATACAAATACGAGCAATCAACATGTCTGATTTGGAAAAAATAAAAAAAGAAATCGAAAAATTGCGTGAAGGAATCCGCGACGCCGACTATAAGTATTATGTTTTAAGCGAGCCGGAAATCTCAGATAAAGAATATGACGACACTTTAAAACAGCTCAAAGACATTGAAGAAAGATACCCGCAGCTTATCACTTCTGATTCTCCCACCCAGCGCGTATCCGGAGGCGTAATCGAAGGTTTTCCTACCGTGGAGCATAAAATAAAAATGCTCTCTCTGGACAACACCTATTCGATAGATGAAATTAAGGACTGGGAACATAAAATCAAACGGATGTTGAAACGCGATACCCAGACTGATTATGTAGTCGAACTTAAAATAGACGGCGTAAGCTGTTCATTAACTTATGAAAAGGGAACGTTTTTAACCGGTGCAACCAGGGGCGATGGAACAACCGGCGAAGATATCACGATGAACGTAAAAACAATAAAATCAGTGCCTCTAAGGTTAAGGGGGGCAAATATTCCGGAAATAATTGAGGTCCGGGGCGAAATTTATATGGATAAAAAGGATTTAGAAAACATAAACAAAACGCGCCTTAAGCAGGAAGAACCGCTTTTTGCCAATCCCCGTAACGCAGCCAGCGGTTCATTAAAATTGCTGGACCCTTTAACCGTTAAGGAACGCAACTTAAAATGCTTTATACATTCATCCGGGCTGGCGAAAGGAGTTGAATTTACGAACCACCGTGAATTTTTCGAAAAGGTTAAAGCTCTGGGGCTACGCGTAAATCCTTACAATAAATTATGCAAAAACATAAATGAAGTGATTGAATACTGCCTTTACTGGCAATCCAGGCGCGATAGCCTGGATTATGAAATTGACGGAATCGTAGTAAAAGTGAATGATTATAAGCTACGTAAAGAACTTGCCGAAACATCAAAATCTCCCCGTTGGGCAGTTGCTTATAAATTTCCTGCGCATCAGGCGACAACTACCGTGCAAAGAATTGAATCCAGTGTAGGCAGAACCGGCATAATTACCCCTGTAGCCATACTTAAACCGGTTGAATGCGCCGGAGTAACTATTTCAAGATCAACCTTGCATAATTTCGATGAAATAGAGCGCCTTGACGTAAGAGAAGGCGATACCGTTTTAATCGAACGGGCAGGAGAAGTTATTCCTAAAATAGTTAAGGTTATAGCCACGAAACGTAACGATGCCTCAAAGAAAATAAAAGTGCCAAAAAGTTGTCCGGTATGCAAACAAGATTTAGCCAAAGAAAAAGAAGAAGAAGTTTACTGGTATTGCATAAACCCTGATTGTCCGGCAAAAATAAAACAATCACTCTTGCATTTCGCTTCCCGTGGCGCCATGGATATTGAAGGCATGGGTGAAAGCGCAGTCGAAGAACTGGTTAACAGAGGCCTGGTTAAAAGCCTCGCGGATATTTACAAGATAACAAAAGCGGATCTGCTTAAATTGCCTCTTTTTGCTCAAAAGAAAGCCGATAATCTTATCTTGGCTGTTACAGCCAGCAAAAAACGGCAAATGTCGCATCTTCTCTATGCTTTAGGCATACACCATATCGGAGAAAAAGCAGCGCGCCTGCTGGCCGACAGATTCAAAAAAATAGATATATTTTTCAAGCTAAAAGAGGAGGACCTCGAAAAAATCAGCGAAATCGGACCGGTAATGGCTCAGTCAGTTACTAAATTTTTTGCATCATCTAAAGCAAAAAAACTCATAGAGGAATTTAAAAAAAGCGGGCTCAACTTAAACCAGGAAAAAAAAGTAGCCGGACAAAACCTCCTAAGCGGAAAAATATTTATTTTTACAGGGGAGCTTAAAAGCTTTTCGCGTAGCCAAGCTTCTGAAGCTGTTGAGGCGCTCGGAGCCGAATGCGTTTCTTCAATAAGCAAAAACATTGACTATGTGGTTGTTGGAGAAAACCCCGGTTCCAAATACGAAAAAGCCAGGAAATTACATCTCAACATAATCACGGAACAGGATTTCAAAAAACTAATCAATCGAAGCTAAAAACCCCTCCTATTTGCTGGATTTTTTAGCACAAATACCCTCAAAAAATGCTTGATATGCCTTACATAAATTGTTATAATCATTGTTACTTTGTCCGGACCCGTAGCTTAATAAGACTTGGGCTTTTTGAGCGAAAGCGAACAAAAGCCTTTAGTCGAATTAATCCTGAGCGCAGCGAAGGATATTTGTAAGCTTGGATGTGTCTTTTTAATTGGGCCCGTAGCTCAGCTGGTTAGAGCAGTTGACTCATAATCAATTGGTCCGGGGTTCGAATCCCTGCGGGCCCATGATTATACGACAATATCACCGTAGAATTGAATAGCTAGAGCGTATAATGGGCAGGGAGCGTTGCGTCGCTTCACAAAGGGCACTTAGTTCAGTAGTAGAACGTTCGCTTCACATGCGAAAGGTCGCAGGTTCGATCCCTGCAGTGCCCATGGTAGAATTCATTGCCGGGCTCGCAAAGCAATGCGCTTCCGATTTCGGCTGTCCACCAGGATGCCCCATTGGGCGGGCCTATTGGAAAATATGAAAACAAAAATTACAATACGTGCATTTAGATTTTTTGTAAAACACAAGGGAGGCTTAGCATAGTGGTCCTAAAAGACGAAATCTATAAACTAGTTCAACTACAGGAAGTCGATTCAGAAATATATAATCTTAAGCTAAGAAAAGACACCGAAATACCTAAAGAACTTACTAATTTAAAAAACGGTTTTGAGAGCAGGAAAAAGGATTTCGAAATATTTTCGGAAAAATTAAAACAATCACAGTTAAAGAAAAAAGAGAAAGAGCTCGATTTGGCTGCAAAAGAAGAAAACGTAAAAAAAACTCAAGGGCAACTTTTTCAGCTCAAAAGCAATAAAGAGTATCAGGCGAAACTTACCGAGATAGCATCCCTTAAGGCAGATGTTTCATTGCTGGAAGAAGATGTTATTAAGGCGCTTGATGATATAGAAAATGCCGACAAAAAGGCCAAAGAAGAAAAACAGGCGCTTGCAAATGAAGAAAAAAAATACAAGGAAACAGAAACCCAGTTAAATAGCGAGCTTGCCGAAATAGACACCAAAATAAAAACGCTTGAAGAGAAAAAGAACAATTTAGTTAAAGATATCGATAAAAATGTTTTTGCTAAATATGAGAAGCTTATAAAAACCCGCTCCGGACGCGCCATAGCCGCAGTAAATATAAATACTGAAAATTGCGGCGCTTGTAATATGCGGATGACTGCCCAAACAATAAATGAAATAAAAATGTACGACAAGCTTGTTCTTTGCGAAAACTGCGTAAGGATTCTTTATCTTCCGGAGGATTTCAACCTATGATTAAGGTTTACATCGACGGAGCGTCCGCCGGCAATCCCGGAAATGTCGGGATAGGCTATCTAATCTATAAAGATAATAATCTTGTTAAAAAAAACGGTATTTATTTAGGCATACAAACCAATAATTTTGCGGAATATATGGCTTTTATTTTTTCTCTTATTGAAGTTCTTGGTATGGGCGAACGAAACGCAGAAGTTTTTTCGGATAGTAAACTTCTCTGCGAACAGTTAAACGGTAACTTCAAAGTAAAAAATAAAAATATTTATCCATTATTCGTACTTGCGAAAAATATTATTTCAAAATTAGAAAAATTCAGCATAACGCACATCGAAAGAGAAAAAAATACAGAGGCGGATAAGCTGGCGACTGAAGCTGTCGGCTTCTTAATCTAACAAGTAAATTTACAGGAGGTAATCATGAGCGGTCATTCAAAGTGGGCGAGTATTAAACATAAAAAGGGAGCCGCCGATGCAAAACGCGGCCAGCTTTTTACAAAACTAATAAGAGAAATTACGGTTGCTGCGCGCGAAGGTGGAGGCAAACCGGACACAAACGCCAGGCTTCGTACGGCAATTGACAGGGCACGAACCGCAAATATGCCTTCAGATAATATCGAAAAGGCGATAAAAAAAGGAACCGGGGAACTTGAGGGCGTTACTTATGAAAGTTGTATATTTGAGGCCTACGGTCCCGGCGGAGTTGCTCTTATTGTAGAAACACTTACCGACAACAAAAATCGAACATCTGCCGAAGTGCGAAATATTTTTTCCAAAAAAACCGGCAGCCTTGCCGGAGCAGGCAGCGTTTCCTGGATGTTTAAGAAAAAAGGTTACATTCTTATAGATAAAAGCCAGATTAAAAATGAAGATGAGCTTTATAGCATCAGCCTTGATGCAGGCGCAGATGATGTCCAGGTCGGAGAAAAGAATTATGAAATTTTTTCAGACCCCAAAGATTTCGAACAGTTAAAGGAAGCTCTGCGGGCCAAGAATATAAAAATGGAAGAAACAGAAATAACCATGATACCAAGCTCTAAGGTAAAGGTGACGGTTGCCTCTGACGCTAAACAATTGCTTTCGCTTATCGAAGCATTGGAAGAGCAAGAAGACGTTCAAAAGGTGCATGCTAATTTTGATATCTCTGATGAGCTGCTTGAACAGATTGCGGCTGAAATGCCGTAAACAAAAAAATGGTAGTTTGTGCTGTTGATGTTGGCCTTCAAGTTAATGGCTATGTTATTTGCGAAACAAAAAATGCCGAGATTAAATTAATAAAAGAAGGCGAGATAAAAACATCAAAAAAACATATTTTTTCGCAAAAGCTTAAGTTTATTTACGAAGAGCTTGAAAAAGAAATTAAAGAATACAGGCCACAGGCCCTGGCTCTTGAAAAACTTTATTCGCACTATAAGCATCCCCTGACTTTGGGAATACTTGCGCAGGTGCGTGGCGTAGTTGTTGTGCTTGCCGAGCAAAAAGGACTTGAGATCTTTGAATATTCGCCTACGCGGGCGAGAAAAGCATTTTTAGGTAAAGGCAGCGCCGACTCTTTCCGCGTTAAGCGAATGGCCGAGAACATCACGGGTAAAAGTTTTATTTCAAATCACACGGCTGATGCGTTTTCTTTGGTGGTTGCATTTTCGCACGAAGAAAAAGTAAGATCATTAATGCTTTCTGCGACGAAACAAAACCCTGCACTGGCAAGACGCAAGCTAACTGGTGCCTGGATGAAAAAACGGGATAGAATTATACAATGATAGCAAAAATACGCGGCCAATTGATTAAAAAAGAGGAAACTAAAGCAATTGTCGATGTTGGCGGTATATGTTACGAAATCAATACGCCGCGGACAGTTTCAAGCCGATTATTGCATAATGACAGCGGCGTTGTCGAACTTGTGATATATCATTATTTCAATATGGATAAAAACAGGGGGCTTCCGGTTATGATTGGTTTTGTGGATGAACTGGAAAAAGAGTTTTTTGAAAAATTTATCAGCATTTCCGGTATAGGCCCTAAAGTGGCTTTAAAAGCTTTTGATAAACCGATTCCCCAAATCGCGCAAGCGATAGAAGACGGTGACCTTGTTTTTTTAAAAAGCCTCGAGGGTATAGGAATGCAAAAAGCAAAGCAAATCATAGCAACCCTACAAGGCAAAGTAGGCAGATTTGCCTTAATGCGTTCTGAAGAATGCAAAAAAACTCCCGTTAAAAAAGAAATAGTCGAAGAGGCATCCAACATTTTAAAACG
>JALOBR010000078.1 GCA_023228195.1 Candidatus Omnitrophota bacterium | reverse complement strand
AACTGACGATAGCTTACGTAATGCCCTCATCCAAAAAGGCTTCGAAAATATCTATAGATTCAATTGGGCGGCTACAGCGGATAAAACAATAGCTGTCTACAAAGAATTATTAACGGATTAGTTTATAGGTTAACAGGTTGTTATGTTTATAAGCGCAACCTGATAATACGCATTAGTCTAATAATATAATAACCAAATTATGAAAGTTGCAATAATTCATGATTGGCTTAATGGGATGCGCGGCGGGGAAAAATGCCTTGAAGTTTTTTGTGAGCTTTTTCCCCGGGCAGATATTTTTACTTTGCTTTACGACAGCGCTTCTGTCTCGCCGGTTATTTCAAATATGCCGGTTAAAACTTCATTCATCCAGCACCTCCCATTTGCTTTAAAGAAATACAGAAATTATCTTCCTTTGTTTCCGGCTGCCGTTGAAAGTTTCAATTTAACCGGATATGATTTCATACTGAGTTCAAGCCACTCTGTTGCAAAAGGAGCAAGAAAACCAAAGAATGCGTTTCATCTTTGCTATTGTTATACGCCCATGCGCTATGTCTGGTCTTTTTTTGAACAATATTTCGGTTCCTACCCTTTTTTAAAGAAAAAAATAGTAAGTTATGTAACCGAAAACCTTAAAAAATGGGATTTAAAAACTCTGGATAGAGTTGATGAATTTGTCGCAATTTCCAAGACCATACAAAAAAGAATAAATGATATTTACAAAAGAGATTCTAATGTTATCTATCCCCCGGTAGATTGCGAGAAATTTATCTTAAATAGTAGAGTCAAAAGGGAGGATTTTTATTTATGTATTTCAGCGCTTGTGCCTTATAAACGTATTGATATAATTATAGATGCATTTAGCAGGTGCCCTGATAAGAAAATATTTATAATAGGGGACGGCCACCTAAGGAAAGAGCTTGAAAGGAAGGTTTCTTCGCAAAACATCAAACTTCTTGGGTGGGTGGCTGACCGCGACTTAATTCTTCTTTGCCAGAGGGCAAAAGCTTTTGTCTACGCGGCAGAGGAGGATTTTGGAATTTCTCCCCTTGAGGCGCAGGCAACAGGCTCCGCCGTAATTGCGTATGGTAAAGGCGGGGTGAGCGAAACAATAATATCTTTAGCTGATAGCCGCGATAATGCTGCTACCGGCGTGTTTTTCTATAAACAGGAAAGTGAAGCGCTGATTGAAGCAATTGGCGAATTCGAAAAGCATCTTAATGAATTTGATCCTGTTCGGATAAGGAATAATGCAATTAAATTCAGCCGCGACAATTTCAAAAACAATTTTAGAAACTTTATTAAGGAAAAACTTAATCTAAATTGATATGCCGCATAAACTGACTAAGAAAAAACTTACTGTTCATTATTTCGAATATTTAATATTGAACGATTTGATAATCAGCTTTTTAGCGCTTTCTTTTTCTTATTGGTTTCGTTTCAATTCCAATCTTTTTGATCTGCCCTTCGGCGTTCCTTCTTTCGGTAATTATGTATTACCTTTCTTATCTATTGAAATTCTTCTTGTCGTATTGATTAACAGAGAAGGGCTTTATCGGATTGATTTTACAAAGAAATTCGTTGATCATGTTTTTTCGCTGATAAAAAGTATAGGTTTGGCGATGCTGCTTCTTTTGGCCGGAACATTTTTTTACAGAAACACAACTTATTCACGTTTGCTTATATTGATAATAGGGTTTAATCTTTCTCTTTTCCTGATTGTTTCACGGCTCTTTTGGAGGCTTTTTTACGCAAAAAATGTTTTTGAAAAGACCAAGAAAAAAATTCTAATCTTAGGTAAACCCGAAACCATAAGTAAAGTTATAGAACACGTAGATTATTTTAACCGTTACGGATATATTATAGGATTTGTTTCTACGCGCAAATCCGCTAATGGCCAAATGGGTCAATACATAGGAAGTATCGATAATTTTAATGACATCCTTGATAAATATAAACCCGATGAAATAATACTTTCCGATTTGGAGATACCAAGGAAGGCAATTATTAATCTTATATTGGAATCGGAAAAAAGGCTTGTTACCTTTAAGATAGTGGCTGACCTTTTTGATATCATGATTCAGAAGTTTGAGATAGAAAGCGTAGACGGGCTTAATCTTATCAAATTTAAAGAATCTCCTTTAAATTTCGCCTATAATAGATTTTTAAAAAGAAGCATCGATATATTAGGGTCATTTTCGGGGATAATCCTGCTTTCCCCGGTATTTTTTATCATATCGTTAGCTATCAAGGCAACATCAAGGGGGCCGATATTTTTTTCTCAGGAAAGAATAAGCGAGGAGGGAAAAGTTTTTAAAATCCATAAATTCAGAAGCATGTATCAGGGCGCAGAAAGTAAGACCGGCCCGGTATTTGTTAAAAAAGATGATGGCCGCTGCACTTTAATAGGAAAATTTTTAAGGAAATATAATCTTGATGAAATACCTCAATTGTATAATGTCTTATGGAGTGAGATGAGCCTGGTCGGTCCCCGGCCGGAGCGGCCTTTTTTTGTAGAGCAATTTAAAGATGATATACCAAGGTATATGAGCAGGCATCATATAAAATCAGGAATTACCGGCTGGGCCCAAATACACGGGCTTCGCCAGGGCACTCCGATTGAAGAAAGAGTAAAATACGATTTATATTATGCAGAGAACTGGTCAATCTGGCTTGATTTAAAAATTATTTTTCTTTCTTTTTTTGCCTTAAAAAATGCTTACTAAAAAAATAAATTATATAAGCGAGTTCTTTCTCTGGGTGTTGGCGTTTGGCATAACCTTGGCAAATGCGCCGGTTGAGGTGAGCACATATCTTTTAATCTCTGTTTTTTTAATAAAAATAATTATTTCGAGAGATGTAAAATTTCTGCGCTTATCAATAAGTATATTATTCAGTTTGTTGTTTATTGTTATATTTATTTCTGCCATTCGAAGTTCATATCCAGGCGAAAGCTGGAGGGGTTTTTCAAGAGTCCCGAAATACATTTTTTTGTTTTTTTCCTTGTTTGATTTTTTCAGTAACGATAAAAGGAGAATGATACGTTTTTTCTGGGTGGTAATAGCAGTATCGGCGATTACCTTCTCAAACGGTATTTTCCAGAGTATTTTTGGTTTCGATATTTTTAAGCACAACACAATAAATCCGCTGGAAAGTCTTCGCAGAATACAATCTTCTTTTTACGATGCCAACGATTTCGGGGCGTATATAATTTCGGTTTTACCTCTGACGTTTTTATTCTTAAACCGCGGCCTTTCCAGGGTAAAAAGAGTTATACTTTTGGTTATTTGTTTATTGGGATTTTACTGTTTACTTAAAACTTCTTCCCGTGGAGCGTGGCTGGGGCTTTTGGTCGGAATAAGCGTTTATTTTTTTATTTATAATAAGAAATTAGCAATAATCATACCGGTAGCCGTCATTTTATTGTTAATGATTACGCCGAAAGGCTTTGACCGAGTTACCGGGCTTTTTAAACCGGAAAGAAATACCGTATGGGAAAGAACTATTCTTTGGAAAACCGGCTGGAGCATGGTGGAGGAAAACCCAATATTAGGCAAAGGGATAAATACCTTTTCTAAATATTTTCCGAAATACAAACCTGCCGATTATCCGGACCTTCGTTATGCGCATAATTCTTATCTGCAGATGTGGTCGGAAATTGGCATTATGGGGTTATTATTATTTTTAAGTATCCCATTGAGCATACTCATTCGCGCGCTGCGCGGCATAAAACTTAAAGCGTCATATGGCCAGCAAGGCCTTATTCTGCTTGGTTTAATTGCGGGTTATATAGGATTTTTAGTTCATTCTTGTTTCGATAATAATTTATTTTCTCTTGTCCTTACCACTCTTTTTTGGGTATTTAGCGCTTATATTGTTTCTCTTGATAATTATCTTAAGGAGAAGGTAAATGCCTAAAGATTATACTTTGTCCGCGGTTGTTCTCTCCCGCAATTCCGAGAAAAAAATAGACAAATGCCTCGACTCGCTTAAAGGCTGGGCAAATGAAATTATCGTAGTTGACGGGGACAGCACGGATAAAACAAAAGAAATGGCCGAACGCGCGGGAGCGAAATTCTATTCGCATAAATTTTTAGGTTCGTTTGCCGCAGAACGTAATTTCGGAACTGATTGTGCGGCAGGCGAATGGGTTTTACAGTTAGACAGCGATGAGATAGTCAGCGAAGATTTTAAGTATAAATGCTCCGAAATACTTCCGGGCACAAAATATTCCGCTTTCAAATTTTTGCGTAAGAACGCATTCTTGGGGCATGTTTTTACCTATGGCGGTTGGTATCATTGGTCGCAGCATTTATTTAAGAAAGGTTACGCCCGTTACGAGGGGAGAGTCCATGAAAAAATGATTGTAGATGGAGATGTCGGGGAGTTAAGTGCCGATATTTTGCATTTTCCGTTTGATAGTATAGCTGAATTTATCGATAGGCAGAACCGTTATACGGATTTACAGGCAAAAGACATTCTTGATGAGGAGAAAGACCTGGATATAAAAAAAATAAAATATAACCTTACATGGAAACCCCTTAAGCTATTTAAAAAAATGTATCTTAATAAAAAAGGCTACAAAGAAGGACTGCCGGGGCTGGTTTTTTCGATTCTTTTTTCCTGGGTTCATTTCGTAAAATGGGCTAAAGTATGGGAAATTTATAATAAAACAAAGCAAAGCCCGGATCAATCCGGAAAGTAAAGTTATAACCCACCTATATCATGTTTAAAAAAATACTTATCATAAGAATAGGAAACATCGGTGATGTTTTATTCGTAACTCCCGTGATAAGAAAACTGAGAAAAACTTTTGAGTGCGCCCAAATAGATGTTTTAACTTCACCCCAGGGCAGAACTGTAGTAGAAAAAAACCCTTATTTAGATAACGTATTTGTTTATAAAAAATTCCATAAAATAGAGCGTTGGGTTAAAAGGAAACTGCTTCTTAAAAAGTTAATGCTTAACAGGTATGATTTATGCGTTGCGCTTGAATCTAATTTAGAATACACAAAGTTTGCTTATGAGGCAGCCAAAGGCGCTTTGCGCATAGGAATAGATAGCGAATCCGGAAAGAAATTTTTGCATAAAACAAAAGAATTCTCACGTAACTGCCATGCCATAGAAAATTATCTTGATACTATTTCAAAGCTGTTAAATATAGAGGTTTCTGATAGCGATTATTGTATGGATTTTTTCTCCTCCGGTTGCGCCGGACATGAAAGTCCAAGTAAGGAAAAAGGAAAGGATTATTTCGTTGTTCATTCTTCCTGCAGCAGCTATCTTCCAAGCAAAAGCTGGGAGATTGACAAGTTCGCGCAAGTTGCAAAATACTTAACCGGCCGCGGTTTTAATGTGTTTGTAACGGGCGCGGTTTCTGACGCGGAGCCGAAATTGCTCCTTGAGAAATTGAAGGATGAGAAAAGTGCCCGCAGTTTTATAGGTAGGAACTTAGGCGAAGTGGCTTTCCTTATAAAACAAGCCAAAGGAGTTTTCTGTTTAGACACCGGTATCCTTCATATAGCCCGTGCCCTAGGCGCGCCGCTTGTTTGTCTTTTTGGCCCGTCAGACCCGCGCCATACCGGACCAATCGGCCCGGGGGTGTATAAAACTATAAGAAAAGATTTTAGCTGCGGCCCGTGCCAATATTCCGTAGACTATAAAAAACAAGAAAAAGAAAAATGCCTGGATGGAAAAATTACCCCTTGCATGAAAGCTATAAAGGTAGAAGAGGCAATCAGAAATTTAGAAAGTATAATTAATGAATAAAAAAGAAATAAAAAATTTTTTTTTCATCCGTTCGGATAGATTGGGGGAATTCCTGCTCAGTCTTTACGCAATTAAGCTTGTAAAATTTAACTACCCCGATAGCAAGATATATCTTTTAGCCAAGAAAGATAATGTTGACCTTGTCATGGGTATCGATTTCGTGGACCATTTTATTGAATATAAAAATGATGTTTTTGAAGGCTTTTCCGGGGCATTTAACTTAAGCAATATTCTAAGGAAAGAAAAAATAGATTGCGTAATTTCGCTTAACCCCAAAAAGGAATTTCATCTCGCATCGTTGCTTGCGGCTGTTCCTTTAAGGCTTGGCTATAATAGAAAATGGGGATTTTGCTTAAACAGAAAAATAGAAGACAAAAAACATTTGGTTCAGAAACATGAAGTAGAATATAATTTCGATTTGGTAAAGTTAATATGTAAAGATATCTTTACGCCTTCTTTTGACTTAACCGTAGATAAGTTAGGTACGTTAAATATGCTTTCGGGATGTTTGAACTTATCGCAAAAATATATCGTAATCCATCCCTTTAGTTCCAATCCTTCAAAGCAAATAGAGATTGCTTATTGGACGCGCCTTGTTTCAGCCTTAAAAGAAAAATGCGCCGGTGACATTGTTCTTATAGGTTCAAAAGAAGAAATGCCAGAGAGCGAAGTCCTGGCAGAAAAATTAGATATAAAGAATGTTACCGGAAAGCTATCATTGAGGAATTTAGCTTCCTTTTTAAAACATAATTGTTCTTTGTTCATCGGCCTTGATTCAGGGCCAATGCATCTTGCAAGCATTTTAAAGAGGCCAGTTGTAGGATTGTTCAAAATATCAAATTCAAGAAGATGGGGGCCGTTTGATACGCAGTCTCTAATCGTCGAAGGCGTTGATTTATCTTCGTTTTTGGCAAAAAGTGAAGATATACTTAAATTTGCTTGCGCAAACTCTACTGGTAAAATATAATCAA
>JALOBR010000006.1:9124-29635 GCA_023228195.1 Candidatus Omnitrophota bacterium | reverse complement strand
CTCGCAATTTGGAACAGCCATTAAAAAACAGCTGGAAATAAGGCCGATGCTTCTGTCCAACTCAAGACAATTAAGAGCTGCTTTTATAACTGAAGAAGACGTAAGTTTTGCTCCAGCGACAAAACCGTCAGCATAACCACGCCTGACCATCATTGCGGCATAATTAAGAGGAGTTTCAGTCATTTCTCTGGCTTCCTCAAAAGTTATGCCTTTTGCCTGCATCCTTTCAAAAAAAATGTTGGCGAATTCTTCCTGCTTCTCCGGCTCAAGGTTGTCCTGGGTAAGAAGCATGGGAATAGCGATGCGCTCTTTTTCGATACACTTTATTGCTTCAAGCACACGTTCATCGTTGCTTTCAGGAAAAATTATTTTTTTTGGATTTTGTTTTGCCCTGGCTCTGATACGTTCGATAATCGGATTCATGGATTCCTCCCTTAGAATAGATACTTTTATTAATATAAAAACTTTATTTATTAGACGCTTTGAACTTCTACATCACCCCGCCTTCGCTATATACAGGGTTAATCGACCCGTATTAAACACCATCTTAAAAACCGAAGATTTATGCGGGTCGATTAAAAAACTTGTCAATTATACCACCCAAACGCTAAAAATCAACCGGTTGCCCTGCGAAAAATGAAGCCCTCCATAACTCCTCGAGCCTTAAAGGCTAATACTTAAGCGGCACACACATACATCCACGGCTTAAGGCTGTGGATATAGCGCCGCAAATGTATAAACAAAAATTCCTTAACGCTGGCGCGATATAAACTGATATTAACTTTGACCTAAATTGATTAGTTTTATTTTTCCTGGTAAGGCTTATTCCACTTTTCGGAAAAAACTATTTTTCCTATTTCAAGCCTGTCTTTTGGATGCTGAGACTTCTCTTTTGCGTAGCCTAAACAAAGCAATTCAACAACTTTTATATCTTTCGGGATATCAAGAATTTTTCTTACTTCGTCTTCCCAAAATGCGCCGATCCAGCATGTGCCAAGACCTAACTCAACAGCTCTAAGCGTTATGTGATCTATGGCTATTGCCACATCGATAGGATAACATAATTGCCCGCAAGTCATAACATGGTTATCTGTTTCTGCGCAACAGGCAATAACCACCGGAACCTGTCCAACAAACGCTTGCCCCTTGGCAGCCTTTACAAGCTGCTCTCGTAATCCTTTATTCGTAACTACAACAAATCTCCACTCTTGTTTATTGGAAGCGGATGGCGCAAGCCGTGCGGCCTCAAGGATTTCCTTAAGTTTTTGCTCTTCTACAGGCTTATCCAGGTATTCTCTTACGCTTCTACGCTTTTTTATTGCTTCAAATACATCCATGTTTTACACAGATAGTCACAGATGGCGAATCACAGATTGCCACAGATAAAATTCATCTGCGCTCATCTGTGATTTTCAATCCGCGGTCATCTGCGCCTCAGAAATAATATGCTTTTCTTGAGCCGCGCTTTACCACGGTAATTCCTGAAGAATCCCGATAGTAATTCTCACTGTCTTCTTTTTTATTATGACCTATGCGGCTATCTTTAGGAATGATATTAAAACGGTCCGTTATAACCTTTTTCAAATGAGATCCTTTATGTATGTGGGTAAAATCCATTACTATCGAATCTTCTATTACGCAGTCCTGCTCAACTTTAACCGCGCGCCCGATAATTGAATTTTTTATTTTTGCCCCTGATATTCTTGAACCTTCGCAAATCAGGGAATTTTCTATTTCTGATCCTATAATTCTTGCCGGAGGGCTTTCCAAGTTAGAAGCATAAATAGGCCAACTCTGGTTATCCAGGTCAAGGTTTGGAGATGTACCCAATAAATCCATATTCGCCTGCCAATAGCTCGCAATTGTTCCTACATCTTTCCAATAAAAAGGACTTTCGTATTTGTTAAGGGCAGGTATTCTATTTTTCGAAAAATCATAGGCGTAAACTTTTGCATGTTTCTTGGCAAGATAGGGTATTATATCTTTTCCAAAATCACGGCTGGTGTCTCTTTTGGCATCTTCCTCAAGAACGTCTATAAGAAAATCCGTATCAAAAATATAATTGCCCATTGACGCAAAAACCGTCTTTTTGTTTGAAATTACCGGTTTTTCCTCAAAATTCTTAACCCTGTTATCGTCACCTACGCCGACTATGCCGAATTGGCTGGAATATTTAGATTCCATAGGCATAACAGAAATTGTAAGGTGGGCTTTTTTACGTAAATGATAATCAATCATTTCGTTTATGTTCATCCGGTAAATATGGTCCCCGGCAAATATCGCGACAAACCTTGGTTTAAAATCGTAAACTAAATTTATATTCTGGTATATGGAATCAGCCGTGCCTCTGTACCATTCCTGCTTTTTCCTCATTTGAGGCGGCACAACTGTCACAAAATGCTTCGTAAGCACACCGCCCTTGCTCCAGGTGGTCCTTATATGCTCAATCAATGATTGAGACTTGTATTGCACCAATACATATATGGAATAAATACCGGAGTTTATAAGGTTGCTTAAAGCGAAATCTATTATTCTGTATTTTCCACCGAAAGGAACCGATGGTTTAGTGCGTTCAAGCGTTAAAGGATACAACCGCTCGCCGCGGCCTCCCGCCATAACCATGGAAAGAATTTCTCCTCTTTGTTTTTTCATTACCTGACTAACCCGCTTGCTTCATATTTTTTTATTATATCAACAACCTCTTCGCCGGTATTTGCGGAAAGCAATTCCCTACGGAAAGAATTTTCCATAAGTAGCCTCGAAAGTTCAGCGAGCAACCTTAAATACAAGTTAAGCTCGCTGGGATTTGCGCCCATAAGAAAAATAAGATTAACTCTATCTCCATCTAAAGCCTTAAAATCAATCCCCTCTTTGGAGCGGCCGAAACTTATAGCAAAACCATTTACCACCTCAGTGCGCGAATGAGGGATTGCAACCTTGTGGCCTATCCCTGTTGAGCCTAAACTTTCACGTTCTAAGATATCACTTATAAATTTTTCCTTATCTTTTATCTTGCCATTAACGGTAAGACAGTTAGCGACCTCCCGTATAGCCTGCTCTTTTGTAGTTGCCGTTAGATCCATTATGCAAAATTCTTTTTTTAAATAATCCGATATCTTCATTACGTAAACCTCCTCAATGAGACTTGCGATTCTTTAGGCTTCCTGTCTAAAAAATCACCTAGTCGAATTAATCCCGACGAGCTAATAAAAATTATCCTGCTCGTAAACAAGCGTGAGAATTTTTATGCATATAGACTGGCCGGGATACCTTGTTGTTTTGTAAGTTTCAGCCTTTTTATTATTACTCTAATTCCTTATACAAACTTTCAACGTGTTCGGGATTTTTAACGACTACAACAGGGCAAGGCGATTCTCTGAAAATCCTTTCCCCTTCATCGTAAAATATTTCCCGGCGCGAGACTATTTCTTTAAGCTCCCCTATAACCAGTAAATCAACCGAAAACTCCTTTGTTTTGCTTACCACTTCCTCATGCACTACACCCTTAAGAAGCAAAGTTTCGCATTCAACCTTCTTCATCTCAGCCATTTTCTTTATCCTCTCTAGAGCATTTACACCCTGGTCTTTTAAATCGCGCTCATACTCAACTGCCTCGATTTCTACGAATATTCTTGTCTTAAGCAACTCATGCAAGGACCTGTCATCTACTACATATATAGCGTAAAGCTTGGCATTTAACTGTTTCGAGAGATAAATTGCGTATTTTGCCGTAATCAATGATGCTGCGCTTCCGGAAAGAGAAACTGCAATATTTAATATTTTCGCCATTATCTACCCAACCTTTCCTTGATAAGTTTAAGCATAGAGAATGCCCCCCGCGCTTCCTCTTCAAGGCTATCATTAATATATTTAAGAGTTTGCCGATAATACGGCAGATGAATTTTTTCAAGAGCATTTACTTTTCTTATGGTCTTTTGCACTTCTTTTGCAATGCGCAGCAATGCGATTCTTTTCTCGGCGAGTTGGGAAATTAATTTAAGGATTTCTTTAAATTTTACAACCACCGCATCCACATAGAAGCTTACGCCTACCGGACTGTAATATGGTTCGTTTTCGATAATTTTTAGGTCTATTGCCGGAATATTCACGCCCATAATCCTTCTATTAGAAATGGCAACCGAACTTTTTATATCCATAGCCATGCTAAGGGCCTCGAGTTTTTGTCGCCCCACAACAATGGTTGCTCTATCCGCCAAAACATAAGCTTTAGCCAAAGCCTCATCAAGCTCGCGCTGGAACCTGTCTACAACATGTATTATAGAAGTTAATTCAGTTATGAGAAGCCTTCTTTTTTCATCAAGAAGTTCGTAGCCTTCCTCTGTGAGAGAAAGAGTTTTCTTAATCCGCAAAAGATTTGTTTTTGTTGCTGCTATGCTTGCTCTCATAATTTTAGATAGTAGTTAGACAAAAACCTAACAAGTATCGCTCTTAGGTTTTTTTATAATATTTATCGATCATTTCTTCGCGTATTCTTACAAGTTCATCGGCAGGCAAAACCGAAAGCACCTGCCATCCAAGATCAAGTCCTTGCTCAAGAGAACGGTTTTCGTAATAACCCTGAGTTAAAAATTTCTTCTCGAAATCGTCTCCGAACTTAAGATAAAGATTATCCAAGGGAGACAATTCTTCCTCGCCTATAATCGAAGCAAGCGCGCGGATATCTTTTACCTTGGCATAACAGGCAAATAGCTGTGAAGCAAGCGCCGGATGGTCTTCTCTGGTTAAGCCTTCACCGATGTTATCTTTCATAAGGCGCGACAATGAAGGCAGTCCCGCTATCGGAGGATATATCCCTCTTGAATACATTCCCCTTTCAAGAACGATTTGTCCTTCAGTGATATAACCTGTTAAATCTGGTATAGGATGAGTAATATCGTCATTGGGCATAGTAAGCACGGGGAGCTGAGTTATAGAACCGTTTATGCCCTTAATCATCCCTGCGCGTTCATACAAACTTGCCAAATCACTATAGAGGTAGCCGGGATAACCCTTCCTTGCGGGGATTTCACCTCTTATAGTTGAAAGTTCACGCAACGCTTCGCAGTAGTTTGACATATCAGTCATTATTACTAAAACATGCATATTTTTCTTAAACGCCAAAAATTCGGCGCAGCTTAGCGCAAGTTTTGGAGTAAGCAACCTTTCAATGGATGGACTATCGGCCAAACTTAAAAACATGGTTACGCGCTCAAGGACCCCTGAGTCTTCGAAGCTTTTTATAAAAAATTTCGCAGTATCATATTTAACGCCCATCGCTACAAAAATAACGCAAAAACTTTCTTTCTTTACATGCGCCTGACGCGCAATCTGGGTGGCAATTAAATCATGAGGAAGGCCGCTTCCGGAAAATATCGGAAGTTTCTGCCCGCGTATAAGCGTATTCATTACATCTATAGATGAAATACCTGTTTCAATTATGTTCTTAGGATAATCGCGCGCCGTCGGATTTATGGCAAAACCGTTAACGTCAACATAATCCTCGTAAAGCGGCTTAGACATTCCATCCAGCGGATTGCCGAGCCCGTCGAACACTCTTCCTAAAACATCCTCCGAGACTCCAACCATAAGCGGTTCCTCTTTAAATCTTACCTTGCTTGATTTCAAAGCAAGTCCGCCGGTTCCACCTAAAACTTCAACTATAGCATAACCTTTACCCGCTTCTATGACTATACCTAACCGCACTTTGCCATCCTTATCAACCACATCTACAAGCTCATTATAGCCTACATTATGGATGTTACGGATGACAAAAACCGGCCCGACGATTTCATCTAAACCAAGATATTCTCTTAAATTATATTCTTTCACCCAGCCCCTCCATGTTTCGGCTAGTTTATGCTATCTTTTCTTACCCACGTCACGCAATCCCCACCTCTCCGATATGTTGTTTGCGTTATCCCGGAGAAACTAGGTTCACATCTAAACACTCAACTCTGCCAAAGCTTCATCTATTCTTTCCGGAAGTTTGGCTAACTTTTCTATGTCGCTTTCAGAATAAGTGAGCTTCATGCGCATAATTTCTTTATAAATAGGCGTCTCTCGTATTTCACTTACGTTTATTCCTTTCTTAACGAGCTCTTCGCTTTTATGGAAAAACATAAGTATTATTTTTAGCATTAAAAATTGTTTGCGGGCTGAAGAATAAGTATCTACTTTATCGAATGCGCTTTGCTGCAAAAAAGTATTCTTAAATATACTGCAAATTTCAAGTATAAGCCGCTGGGTTTGCGGCAAAACATCAGGACCTACCAATTTTACAACCTGAAGCAACCTTTGCTCTTTTTGCAAAAGCTCCATTATCTCATAACGAAGTTTGAGCCAATTTTCATCAATATTTTTATGCCACCATTCTTTTATATCATCGAGATATTCGGAATAACTGTCTATCCAGCTGATTGATGGATAATGCCTTGCGTTAGCCAAATCCCTGTCAAGAGCCCAGAAACATCTTACAAATCTTTTAGTGTGCGATGTAACCGGTTCGGAAAAATCTCCTCCCTGCGGCGAGATAGAAGCAATAATCGTGATTGAACCATTTACTTTATTTAAAGTCTTCACTTTACCGGCACGTTCATAAAACTCGGCAAGCCTTGAAGGTAAGTATGCCGGAAACCCTTCTTCAAGCGGCATTTCCTCTAAACGTCCGGAAAGTTCACGAAGCGCTTCTGCCCAACGAGAAGTTGAATCCGCCATCAAAGCGACATTATAACCCATATCTCTGTAATACTCCGCGAGCGTAATTCCCGTGTAAATACTTGCTTCACGCGCTGCAACCGGCATATTCGAGGTATTTGCTATAAAAATTGTTCGCTCAGAAAGAGCACGACCTGTGCGCGGGTCAATTAACTTCGAAAAATTTAATAAGACATCAGTCATTTCATTTCCGCGCTCACCGCAACCGACAAATACAACAACATCAGCATTGCTCCATTTGGCCAGCTGATGCTGCACAACAGTTTTGCCTGTTCCAAAACCTCCGGGAACCGCGACGCAACCTCCTTTAGCAATAGGGAAAAGCGTATCTATCACGCGTTGTCCGGTAATTAAAGGTTCACTTACCGTTTCCCGCTCCAGATATGGCCTGGGTTTTCTTACCGGCCAGCGGTGATGCATAAAAACATCTATATCCTGGCCGTCTTTTTCTACTACGGCAATTTTTTCCGAAAGCGAATACTCTCCTTCCTCGGCAATCCATTTCAATTTCCCTTTTACTATCGGATGCGCCATTATTTTATGTTTTATAAGAGCATTTTCCGCAACCTCGCCAAGGAATTCTCCCTGTTTCAAATCAGTGTTTTCTTTTTTTACAGGTAAAAAATGCCATTTTTTATTTCTATCCAAAGCTGCCACATGAACTCCGCGTTTTATAAAAATACCTTCTTTTTCCTGTATTGCTTCAAGCGGTCTCTGTATCCCATCGTAAATCTTTCCGATAAGGCCTGGCCCTAATTCTACGCACAAAGGATATCCTTCGCTATAAACCGGGTCTCCTGCTTTGATTGAAGTTGTATCTTCGTAAACCTGCAAAGATGCTCTATCTCCCTTAAGACGCACAACTTCCCCAACGAGATGTTCATCGCCCACTTCAACCATATCCAACATACGAAGCGTAGAAACCTCTTCAATTTCTACGACAGGACCCACAACCCTGAATACTCTGCCAGCAATATTTGCCATTATAATTTCCTCAATAAATCCATATAAATATCATCCTGCGCCAATTTAAGCCGCGAAGCAAATCTAGCATCATAAATTAACCTGCCATCAAGAGACTGCACGATAAATCCGATATCATTAAAATCACTTTTCGTAAATTTAAGCTGAATTTCCTGATTAAGCTTACCTTGACACGACTTTTTTGCTTCTTCGATAAAACCATCATTTATTATTTCTTCATCCAAGGGAGAATAAAAAACCTCAAGACTACCGGTTGCTATAACCGCAATTCCCTCTAAAATTATTTTTTTTAAAAACTGATCATATTCCTTCTGACCCCTAAAAGCTTTAGCCTGGATGTTTATCTCAAGAAACACTTCATCTATAAATTTACTCTTCTCCCCCATAATTACTCTCTTTTTTTCCAGATTTAGAGCAGAGAAAATTCTTTCCTTAATCTTGCCTATTTTCTGCTCCAATTCCAGAAAGCTGTCTGTTCTATTCTTGTCGGCGGCGAGCTTTGCGTCATTTAGCAGATTCTTGGCTAAAACTTTTACGCGGCTTATTATTTCTTTTGTCTCATAGTCAGTCTCTTCGTGGATCCTCTTACGTATCTCCGCGGCGTTCTCTATGTTTTCCTCAAGATAAGTTTCTTTTTTTTCTTTCATGGAATAAATTATATGCTTATGCCTATCATTTCCTTTAAAGACTCGGAAACGCTTTTTCTTTTTTTGACAGGGCCTCTGGAAGGAACTTCAAGTATCAAAGGAGGCTCTTCGCGGTAAAGAAATTGGTTTATTTTTTCTCTTATAAATGAAGCCGCTTTTTCGGTTATAATTATAATCCCGACATTTTCGATAGCTAACGCAACGTTAAAAGCTTCTAATGCTTCTGCTTTAGTTGAAACTTCTCTTGTCTCTACCCCTGAGAATTTAAAACCCAGGCTACTTTCTTTATCTGCGATACAAAAAAAATTCATTTTTTTCACACAAATGACCACGAATTAGGGGACGAATTTCCACGAATAAAAGCTTTCCCAATTCGTGGTGATTCGTTTCAAATTGGTGGATATTCGTGTCCTAGATTTTGCCTAAAATCATAATCGCTATAATCAAGCCGTAAATCGCAATACCTTCCGCAAGACCAACGTAAATAAGCGCACGGCCCGCTATTTCCGGTTTTTCGCTCATTGCGCCGACCGCAGCTGCTCCAACATAAGCTACAGCTATTCCTGCCGCAACGGCACTTAAACCTGTTGCAATTGCCGCCGAAAGAAAACCCCATTGCGCTACCCCCGGATTAACACTTGATGTTTCAACGGCTGCGAAAACAATACTAAAAGCGTTTAAGGCAGAATTCGCAACTACAAGAGCAAAAATCCATAACATTATCTTTTTAACTTTCATTACACACCTCCAATGAGCACATTATTTTTCAATCCGCCCGCTATAGGCTGGCGTGTCGAAAAATAATAGCGCGAATTGTTAAAGACCACACTCTCATTACCCCCGCTTCGTTCGAAAACAATTCCAATGGGACTTATACTTTTTAATATTTTCTATATTAAAAAGTATTTAGTCGAATTGTCATTAAAAACTAAAAGTTTAGCTCAAAGACCATCCATTGTCAATGGTTTATAAACCTGTTTTCCGGACACAAAGAACTTGGAGAAAAACTCATAATAATTTAAACGAAGCGACTGTATACTCACCACCATTCCTTCCAGTAAAACGATAAGAATATTTCCTAAAATTATTACCAGAGCCGACAGAGATACTCCTCCCACGCCCTTTAAAAGACGGGAAAGTTCAAAGATAGCAAGGAACAATCCTGCGTGAGCAAGAGAAAACGCTGCGATACGTATAAAAGAAACGGTGTTGGCAAGATAGCCCATTATTATTTCCAAAATATCCACAAGGCTTTCCATAAAAGAAACAAACAAGCCTTCTTTTTCTTTCTTCTTCTTAAAAATAATTTCTATTACCGGTTTCAGAAATATAAGAACAAGCCCCGCTAAAATCAAAATCAAATAAATTTGAGGAATGTTCTTTTCCGCAACAAACAATTTGCTTACAAAAGCAATAGCAAGCCAGTATACTATCCCGGTAATTAACCCGGATTTGTCGAATAGAGCTTTTATGTAATCTTTATCCCGCAGCGCATTTACCACGTTAACCAATATACCCAAAGTAATAATTATTATGCCGAACAAGATGCTTATTTTAAAAACCCCAAAAATATTTTCCATCGGCCTTATCCAAATAGCAGGAATTATTTCCTCAAAGCCGAAAACGCTTCCATAAAGAGCGCCGAAAATAGCCGAACTTATACCGCAGTAGGCAAGAAGTGTTGAGGCCTGTTTTATTTTTATATTTTTGGCTCTCTTTATAAGCAAACCGATAAACGCAAGCGTCAACCCCTGGCCTAAATCCCCAAACATTGCGCCAAACATTATCAAAAAGCTGATAGCAACGAATATAGTCGGATCAATTGTTCCATAACGCGGAATACCATATGAATTTATAAGAAGCTCAAAAGGCTTAAATACCGCGTTATGTTCGAGGCGCACAGGGATATCCTCCTTTGCGATGTTTAAATCTTCTGCTCTTTTTTTCTCAATATATGAAACGCCTGCTATGTTTTTTATTTCATTGGTTACTTTATCTCTATCTTTATGCAATACCCAACCTGAGAGTATGACAGTTTTGTCTGTCGCGTAAGAATATTTTTTTGCCGCTATTAAAGATTTTTTCAAAACGATAAACGCGCGTATTTTGCTTAAAATGCCCTGATTCTCCTGCGCATGTTTTTTTATAAGCTGATCTAATCCGGCTATACGCTTTTTACACTCCTCCATTTTATCTTTTAATTTGTTTTCAACATCACCGGATAATTCCTGGGCATTATCGGGGAAATCTATTTCCTGCCACGCAAGATCTTTTAAAATTTTTTCAATAACGGCCCTATCTCTTCGTAAACCCATAATTAGCGTCACCACGGAAACACCCTGTTTTCTGATGGGATAAAAAAGATGCGGGATTTCCTTAAGGCTTCTTTCAAGCACCGGCATATTCTTCTCATCTATCTTACCAAGATTAACCTGAAGAAAAGTATAAAAAGCTCCGCGCTTAAGCGGAAAAATAAAATAATCCCTAAGTTGGGCGAACATCGATTCAACAGTTTTAAGCTCCCCTACCAAACCCTGCCTTTCTGATATTATTGCCGAGAGCTTTTCTTCAAGTTGCTTAAAAACTTCTTTTACGCTTTCTATAGAAAATGATTCTATATCCTTAGAAGCAACTATTGAAAGATTGAGTTTACGTGAAATTTCCCTAAAAGATAACTCCAACGCCTGTAACTCAGTATTTTCCTTTTCTATCTCAAGCGCAGTCAAGCTGCTTACTTCCTCTTCTATCTTTCGAATATCAACCGGCTGAAAAATGCCGAGCCTGACAAGACGAGAAAAAACTTCCTCTATTTTGTCTTTAAAGACAATCATGCTCACAAATTCCATTGAAGAAGAATTAAACATGTTCATTCCTTTAAAAATTAATAATGCTTAATTGGCAATAAAGGATTTAAAAATCATATACCAATCAAATGTGATATATCTTCGCTTTTTTCGCCTAAACTTTTAGCGTAAATTAACGAAATGAGATTCCTGGTTTCCCTGCGCTTCAATATCAAATATCCGATAATGGTTCCTATAGTGAAAGGAAAACCCGCCAATATTTTCCTAACCTCTCTTAAAAGAATTTCATAAAGGAAATTTTCGATAAAGTAGATATTTGCTTCAGCCAACTCTTTTACTTTAGCGTACGGACCCAGAGCAACACCTTCGACTATTTTTGCCAAACCGTCAGTTGTATAAAAACTCCTTACACTGTCTTTGTTAATTTTTTCTCCGCCAGGGATGACAATATCTATCATCGCAGCCAGGCTTAGTGAATAGTATTTTCTTAAACGAATTAATGAATTTATATTTTCGATATCAATTTCTATGCCTAATATTTTGCGTGAAATTTTTTTATCGTACGAAGAGAATTTTTCGCAAGAAGAAAGAAGCCTTTGGTAGTAATCTATATCCATGGCGCTTTCAAGATAAAATATTGAGTTTCTTTCTTTAAATTTGTTTTTCGCCTTAAGCAACGGCAGTTTATACGGAGTTTCATCAAGCATAAGTATTATTTCTTCTATGCTCTGGCAGGAAATAATTTTCTTAAAATCGATGTCAAAAGCTACTTTTTCTCCCAAGACATAATCGCTTAGGTCAACTTCCATTTTCTTATGCCATATCCTAAGCGCTGTTTTAAGTTCGTCTATTTCGAAACGCTGGGTCATAACGGCAACGAAGTTCTTTTCTGTTTTTGTAGGGAGTGTTGCATAAACTTTCTTATATATATGCAAATCATTTAATATTAATTCCTTCTCTAAACGTTCAAGATCCGCATCTTCCCTGCTAACCTTTTCAACGATGTCCTTGTAGGAAGTTGTTTTTAAAAAATCAAACAATTCATAAAGATCTTGTGTTTCAACCAGCCGCTTGAAATAATCTGCGTTTATAAGTTCGGAAAGCATTGCGCGAACCTTGGCGTTTGCGAAGGAATATTTGGTAAGGTCTAGCATTCTAGTCTTTTTCACTCCGTTAGAGAAAAATACCATGGAATCGGTGTTAACATCCCAAACTGGCGGCATCTTAATGCCACCACAAGGCAACCCCACCCGTTAAAAGCAAAATTTCCTAACGGGGTTTACTTATCACCTGCGAAAAATAAGCCTTTGCGATAGCCGGGATATCTTTTTCTTTCGATTCTCGTAAGCGGACGCTCTCTTCTTCTGTTTCTTTTAGAATCTTCTGTTTCTCTGTATAAAAAAGCTTTTCTGCTATTTCCTGCTTTTGAACCAGAACCCGCTTAATGTCGGCTTTCTCTTTTTCGAGGTAGTTTTTAGCTTCATTTTTTGCAGCCGCGATAATATCTTCTGCCTCAAGCTTTGTTTTTTCGATTATTTTCCGCGCTGCTTCTTCCTCTTTAAGGATTTCATTAACAATCTCTTTCATGCTCTACACCTCTTTATAATAATTATGGGTACCCGCAAATTCAGGCTACACCTCATTCATAAATAGCCTATCTCAGTAATCCCCATCCAGTATTAGTTTATTTTACCGACAATAAAAATAAAAGCAAGGAGATTTGACGGGTTATACAATCGGGGAGTAGTAAAAATAGGTTTAGGTTTTACGCTATTTGACTCTCATCGCCCATTCAAATAAAGTAGCTACAAGAAATTGCCTGAGGAAAAAGATTATCAAGAATGCTATCAGAGGTGAAATGTCCAGGCCAAACTTAAGGCTAAATGGGAGAAGTTTCCTTATAGGGTAAAGCAACGGCTCCGTAGTCTTATACAAAAACTGAACTATCGCGTTATAAGGATCAGGGTTCACCCAGCTAACTAGCGCCCTTATAAGTATCAACCAATACACAACGGTTAAAAGCAGATTCAAAACATTGGCCAGCGCCGTTAAAAAATTACTCAAAACAAACATATTTAAATCAAACTAAAGACCGAAAACTAAAAACCTATTTAACCAAATAAGCACTATTGCACATTTAAATTATTATATACCGCTAAAGAGACTTCAGCTATAAATTTTTTTGCCGTACTATAATCCTTTACTTTTTTAGTAAAAACACAAATCACACAATCTCCCATTGGAGAAAAAATAATTCCGGCATCATGCACCACTCCTCTCTCAAGGCCGGTTTTGTGGGCAACTTTTACATTTTTAGGAAGATACCGCGGAATGCGGTCATTAATTTTTTGTTTGCTTAAAAACGATAGAATCGTCCGTGAAGATTTTTTATCGACAAGCTTTTTATTATAAATTTCCTCAAGGAGAAACGCTATATCGGACGCACTCGTATAATTTTCGACCCCTCGTTTCCTTTTAGAAAAATCCATCATCTTACGCTTAAGGACCGTTCTTTTCAGGCCAAGCTCCTTAAACCCCCTATTGAGATATTTATAACCTAAAATGTCGATAATCTTATTAGTTGCGGTGTTATCACTGTTTGAAATCATTATTTTAATAATTTTCTGAAAAGTTAAAACTACCGGTGTAGGCATTGTTTTTATTATGCCTGAACCTCCGGTAATATCTTTCGCGGTGATTGTAAATTTCTGGGAAAGTGAGACCTTACCTTCTTTAACTGCGCGGAAAGCTACGGCGGCTACTGGCAGCTTAATGACGCTTGCCGCAGGAAAAATTTTATTTCCGTTACGGGATATTTTACAATAAGGCTTTTCCATGTCTTTGATTATATAAGAATACTCTCCGCTAAAGCCTTTTGCGATTATGGACACCTTATTTTTAAGCGCCGCGAAAGACTTGTAATTCTGGGCACAAGAAGCGGTTTCTGTGTATATAAAATAAAGACAAAACGCCGCCAAAAAAACTATTGAAAAAAAAGCAAATAAAACTCGTTTCCTTTTTAACATTTCTAAAGCCCCCTCAAAGTTGACGCTCCTACCCTATTTTTTATGGATAATCCTTAAAACTTAGCGGTAGTTAAAGATCTTTAAAAGGTTCCTTGAAGACCCTATAAACGCAAAAAATTACTAATATTAATATGCTCGCCCAGGAAATTATTAAAAAAATCCATCCAACTATAGTCATTTTTTTACCTTAAAACGTCTCCCGTGCGCTTTGCGCACCAACGTCGCTATAACAACAAAAAGGATTAAAAGCCCCGCTCGTGTAGCCAAAACATAGGGAATATTTTCTTTTGCAACCCCTTTTAGAAAAAATGTCGGTATTGCCTGCTGGAAAAACCAAAAACCAAGTATAAAAATCAAGAATAGGGGTGTAATATATTTTATAATGAATTTATAAAAACGGGGAATATTAAGTTCAGCTCCATGATGAATTTCATTCCAAGCTTTGTCTATTCCAAATATCCACACAAACAATATACACTCAATGAATGCAAAAACCACAAGGAAAAAAGAACCAGCCCAAAAATCAATTTCATCGACCACTCCTCTTGCGAGGAAAAATATGGGAAACTGGCAGATTAGAAAACTTAACGTACCCAAAATCGAGACAGCTTTTTTTCGTGAGATACCAAAATCATCGCTCAAAAAAGCAACTGCCGGCTCAATAAGCGATATGCTCGAGGTAAGCCCCGCCAGAAACAAAAGAAAAAACCACATAAACGAAAAAATCATTCCATAATTTATTTTTGAGAAAATAAGCGGCATAGAAACAAAACCTATATTGAAACTTCCGCTTCTTGCTATTTCCTGCGCGCCGCTACCGCCAAAGAATGCGAAAGCCAAAGGTATTATAATTGAACCGCCTAAAATAACTTCAGCAAAAGCATTCAAAGAAGAAGCCGTAAGCCCGGACAAAACGATATCGTCGCCCTTTGAAAGATAACTGGCATACGTTATAATAACGCCTATGCCAACGCTTAAAGTAAAAAAAATTTGACCGGCAGCGGCAAGCCATACTTTAGCATTTAAAAGCGCGCTAAAGTCAGGGTTCCATAAAAAACCAAACCCGTTTGCTATGCTCCAGTCCAGATGTTCCTTTATGGGGGCCCCCAGCGTTAGCACTCTTATTGCTATAATAACAGCAAAAATGAATAGAAGCGGCAGGGCCAGCTTACATAATCTTTCAATTCCGCCTTTTATTCCTTTATAAATAATTGTAAAATTTATAATAAAAGTAAGAATAAAAAAAATATACGTTATGAGAAAAAGATTTTTTGTAGTTACACCCTGATATTTATGTAAAAAATCAACAGTTTCTGTTTGGCTTGACAGATGCAGGAAGGTTCCTTTAAGAGAATAAAAACTATAACCCAGAAGCCAGCTTTCTATGTAAATATAATAAATAAATATCGCAAGCGGCCCGAATACGCCTATTGCGCCGAAATACTTTGAAGCACGATTCTGCCAGAGCCTGTTAAAAATTAAAGGAGCTGTGCCGTGGCCGAACAGTCCGCCGTATCTTCCTATTGCCCATTCAATCCACATAAGCGGTATGCCCAAAAGAAAAAAGGAAATAAAATAAGGTATCATAAATGCTCCGCCGCCGTTAGCTGCTGCCTGGGAAGGAAACCTTAAAAAGTTTCCAAGACCGACAGCAGAACCGGCAACAGCAAGAATAATACCTATTTTAGAAGTCCATTTTTGACGCATATAAGACTAATTTAATAATGATGAATTAATTGAAGTATCGTTACCCCGCCTCACGGGAGATGCTTTAAAATTTTTGAAAAAAATTTTAAAGCATTCGGCGGGGTTAATTCGACTAAATATTTTTTTAAGCAAACCACCCTGTTAGGAAACCTGAAAAAATACAAGTCTCATTAAATTATATCAAAAAGTTATTGATTGTAAACCCCGTTAAAAAAATCAGATGAATTTTTTTCTAGCGGGATGGATAGAAGTCATAATTTTTTCGAAAAACTTTACAAATAGACAACATCTTCTTTGTGATACGTAGAAAGAAATAGCAGCATATATTCTCTCAAATGGCGGGTAAGCAGAAAATTATTTTTTATATGCTCCTTGCCGTTTAACCCAAGTTTTTTTGCATACTCCGGGCTATTTAAAAGCTGTTTTATGGCAAACGCCGCGCCTTCTATTGAATGGCAAAGAAGGCCGGAATATTTGTGTTTTATCTGCAAAGGAATACCTCCTGTGTGCGAAGCAACAACCGGTTTTGCTTTCCATAAAGCCTCGGCAACCGTAAGACCGAATCCTTCTCTTAGAGATTTTTGAACTATTACGGTTGAGGCCCTCTGCAATGCATTAACATCTATGTCGCTCTGCGGAAGTAGCAATACATGGATATCTTTATCGTCTGCTGCGCGCTTTCTCACCTCTTCCAATACCCGCGCGCCTTCCGGGTCATCAGAAGCAGTCCCACCCGCAAGCACTAAAATGCAATCAATATACTTTTTTACTAACTTATAAGCCTCAATTACGCCTATCGGGTCTTTTAGCGGGTCGAAACGGGAAATCTGAGTAACTATCGGCTTATCCCGCGGCACGTTGTATTTTGCCAAAACAGACGCTATTGTTTCTTCTGACAATTCTTTATTTTTATCGCTGAGAGGGTCGATTGAAGGCGCAATTAAAAACTGCTTTATTGGAAGTCTGCGTGAAAAATTAGGCGAAGAAAATACCGCAGAATCATATTTCGCTATAAAATCCATAAGAAAACGCCACACATGCTTATTGGGGCTAGAAACATCAATATGGCAACGCCATAACCATTTATTCTTTTTTCTTTTTTTAACCAAAGCAATTGGTTGGGGGTCATGTATGAAAACTATATCTCCATAGATATCCATATTGTTTATGTTCCGGCTGCTCGTATCTAAAAAAATATTGAAATCATGCCGGCTTATATCCTGACGCCTTCCGTGCAATGCATTATGAAATTTTTTAGTAACCTCAAAAAACGCTTCATCGCCCTTTATCTGATCCCATCTTGTATCTACGCCTAATTCCCGAAGCAGCGGGACCATTCTATTTAATATCTCGGCAACCCCTCCGCCAAGAGCTGTCGAATTCACATTCTGTATTACTTTACCCTTTAATTTTTCAGCGATAAGCTGCAAGTCTTCTATCGTTGATTCGCCGACTATGGGGATATAATCTTTGATATTTGCCATACTAGTTTTTATCCCGTAGGTATTCTTCAATTATTCCTACTACCGTTTTACGCAAATCTTCCAAGGTATAAGTGTAAGGATCAAGATGGGATATTACTCCCGCAAGCGCTTTGTCGCCGATAGAAGTTTCAATCCAATAAGAAAAATCATTGCTGGTTCTTTCAAGCCTGAGCCTGGCCTCAAAAATATGAAAATACATTGAATCAATGGTTACTTTTTTTAATATCTCCACAAAATCTAATAAATTGTAAGCAATATATTTTGTAGGCACGATAAAGCTTACTGATTTTATAAAATGAAATTCTTCGCCTTCAGAAGCAAATCTCAGCCTTGAAAGCAGATTATTTTTAATATGGTTTTCGATAGTTTTGATAATTTCTTCCCGAAGGCTGCGTATCGTTGGAAACTGGACGGTATCTATACTTGCCAGTTTTTCCCCCAAAGATGCCTCTCCTAACGCTTCAGTAACCCAATAAGCAAAATCATTGGGTGGTTCAGGAGAAAGATATTGGTGCTGTTGAAGGAACCTGTGAGTATGATGGTAAATGCAAGAACCCGGCACTTCCTTTAGAAGCTTAAGAAATTGCCCCAGATTAGAAGCACGCAACCCTGTCAGCTCTGAAAGATGTAACCGTGTAAAAAATCTAAAAGGCTCTTTACCCTGCATCAACTCAGACATTCTACTGCCCTCTTTTTACGCCCAAAATAATTTTTAAAAATTTTAATACTTCCCCCGTATCATTAAGATAATACCTGGCGTGAGACCCCTTATTCTTTCCTACGCAGACAGTAATGCCTTTTGATTTTAACGCGCAAAAAGCATCCTCATCTGTTATATCGTCGCCGATATAAATCGGCATAAAGCCTCTCTCCTTTTTTGATCTCTTTAACAAATAGGCTGCGGCTTTCCCCTTGTTCCAGGCGAAACGCGGCTTTATTTCAAAAACTTTTTTGCCATAATTTATCTGTATATTTTTCTTAAGACGTTTTTCTTTAAACAGCCAGAATAATATATCATTAACTTTCCGTACATCATTTGCTTTAACCAAACGATAATGCAGGCTGAGGGTAAAACCTTTATCCTCAAGCAAAACCCCCTTAATGGAATATATCTTCTTTTTTAAAATAGATTTTATTCCTGCCATTATTTTTTTATAATACAAAGGCACAAAAGTAGTACGTTTACCTGAAGCATCCTCAAACTCAAAGCCGTGGTTTCCAAAATAACAGATCTTTTTAATGCCTACAATTTTCTTAATATCCTTTAGGCTTCTCCCGCTTATAATAGCTAACTTGATATTTTCATTTTTTAAAATCGCTCTTAAAATACTCTTTGCCTCGGAATGGATAATTGCCGCATGGGGAGTTTTTCTGATAGGAGTTAATGTCCCGTCATAATCAAGCAAAAGGAATAACGGTTTGTTTTTAATTATATCTTTTATTCTATCCAAATGCGAAAACAAATAATACATTCGTATAAAACTTTGTATTTATACTGCCTTCTTTAAGCCGGTTAATTCAATTATAATATTCGCTGCCCAACGATAAATATTATTTTCTTTTATGATGTTACGCATTTTCTCCATGCGTTTACTTTTTTCTCCCTGAGGCATTTCTATCGCAAGTTTTATGCTATCGGCAAATTCTTCGATTGAATAAGGATTTATCTTTATAGCTTCGAGCAACTCCCTGGCTGCTCCGGTAAACTCACTCAAAACTAAAACGCCGTTTAAATCGGTTTTTGCGGCAATATATTCTTTAGCCACAAGATTCATTCCATCATGCAGGGAACTGACGATGCAGATATCGGCAAGCTCATAATACGGGGCAATTTCTTCCGGCGAAAAATGCTTCTTAAGATAAATTATCGGCTGCCAATTTCCATCGGAATGTTTCCAGTTCTTCTTTTCTATCAACTCATCAATCTCACCCATCAAATCGTGATAGCGCTTTATATGGGTGCGGCTTGGAGCAGCCAGTTGTATAAAAACAAATTTATTTTTATACTGCGGGTATTTTTCAAAAAACCTGTCAATAGCAAGAATCCTTTCAATAATTCCCTTTGTATAATCTATCCTGTCTACGCCGACAGCAACAATTTTTCCTTCAAGCTCCAACTCTTTCCGGATTAAATCCAAGTCCTCCTGTTTTGAAGAAAAACTTTCATCCGTTATTTTTCCGTCAACACTGATAGGAAATGACCGCACAAAAGTCTCTTTGCCCCGACGGTTAACACTGAATTTCTCTGTATCAACCCTTGATTCAAGAAGCCTGTTAACAGTATCTAAAAAATTATTGCAATGATTTTGCACGTGGAAACCTATTAAATCACATCCGAGCATGCCATCAAGAATTTCCTTTTGATACGGGCATATCGAAAAAACTTCCGGATTAGGCCAAGGTATATGCCAAAATAACGCGATTGTCGCATCCGGCCTTTTCTCTTTAATCATCCTGCCAAGCGGAGTAAAATGGTAATCCTGTATAAATATAAAAGGATTTTTACTGGGTAATTCTTCCAATATGCTTTCAGCAAATTTCTGGTTCACTTTTTTATACATTTGCCAATCCGTTTCTCTAAATATGGGGCGTGTGTGGGTAGTGTGGCAAAGCGGCCATAACCCTTCATTGGAAAAACCGTAATAATAACCTTCCTCTTCTTCTTTTGAAAGCCATACTCTTTTAAGTATGTATCTGTTATCGTCGGGCGGAACTCCCAGTTTATTTTTGGAATTTACAAATTTTTTATCAGCGTTAGCGCTTCCATGCGCCACCCATGTTCCTCCGCAAGCGCGCATCACCGGGTCTATTGCCGTAACAACTCCGCTTGCCGGCCTTACGCATTTTGTCTCGCCGGTTACTTGATTTATTATATGCATATAAGGCTCTCTATTTGAAACGACAAACAAAGCATTTTCGCCTAATTTAGCGCGAATTAAATCCTTAAGCTTCGCTTCAGTCCATAATTCATCCTTTTGTATGCGCATAGACGCTTCTTCTGATACTATTTTACGCGCAACCCGCAGGCTTAAAGCAACCTGCTCTACTTCACTGGCAAGTTTTCCAAGGTCACCTTTTTCTTTTATCGGATGAGCGGTATCGATTTCGCCTTTTTGAAAATGCTGGAACCATTCCGTAAGTTGTT